>JAJPYP010000223.1 GCA_021204885.1 Prevotellaceae bacterium | reverse complement strand
TCATCGTCCAATTGGGCAGATAAAATATTCGCTAATTTAATTCAACCAACAGGTAACACCTGTAACTTTCTGCGTCTGGGCGGTTACTAATCCGATACCTACGAATAGGTAGACTAATAACAGCAATAATTTTCTTTTCATAAACACTTCTTTAAAGTTCAACTTAGAATTAATTGTTTTTTATGATTTCGACGACAAATGTAGGAATAATATCCTAATAATGATAAAATAAATGGAAGAACTTTCAAAGATTGTCAAAAAGATATTTATTTTATTTAGAATTATTGTATTTATACACTATAACCCTTTACTAAAGGGCATAACAGGCCTGTTGTCATTACATTTTGATTGGCCGTTTTTGACGGATTTAGCGCGTTTTTTCTATCATTTAGGCCGTATCAGTGCCATAACTCTCTTGATTTTGCATCGAAAACGGGGATGGGAGTGCGCATCTTGAAGAACTGCATGGATTGTATCTATCGAAGTGTCCACTTTTTTTTCAGTGACAGAAAGCGCACCCCCGCTGATGGGTGAAGAGCACGAGACCCGTCTCTTCACGACACTTGCAGGAGTGCTGCCATATTGACTGATTTATTTACAGGTAGTTGATTTCGTCCTTACCGTCCTATTTCCGCTCCACCCGCTTTATCTCCTCTTCGGTCATCTCCCAACCCTGTTCCGCCTTGACCTTGGCCACTAAATGCAGAAAGACATCGACGGCCTGTTTGTAGTAGGAGGACAGATACTCTTTGGGCTTGTTCTCGTTGTGCAGCTTCCACAACTCCAAAAGCTGCTCGAAGCGGTTGTTCCGCGTGGTCCTGTTGTGGAAGCTTGCGGCATCTTCCGCCACGAAAGGTGCAAGAAGATTATAGAACGGATCCGTCGTGATGTGGCCGGGCGTGACCGTGCCGCTGATAAGCAGCATAGGTATCACCACGGTATTGAACACATCGTCCACGCTGCCGCAACTTTTCAGCAGGCGGATGTAGGCGTGCGTGTGCGCCTTGTCGAAGATGATTTGACACAGGTTGTACCCGTCCAAGTCAAAGCTTTCATAGCCAAGGGGCGGCCGCCACGGCTTGCACTCATTCGGCGCTTTTATTGCCCTTAGATAGGGCGTCTGCGTGTCGCTCACGTACATGGCGTCAGGTTCATACGCTGTATATTCCTTGACCAGCGCCTGTCCTTTTTGCATCCGCTCTTCCATACACTCGTTCTCACTCGTTGCCGGCAAGCCGGACTTTTCATTTTCTTTCATACACTTATTTTTTAATTGGTTATAAAACATCATGCCCCCGCATCGCGTTTGTACGTAAAACGGAAAAGCGGAAAGCATGATAATGCAAAAGACGGCATTTCCCTCCACATGGAAAGGGGTGAGATGAAACATTGCGAAAATATTGTGCTTGTTAAATAAGCGAAAAGCACATCTCCGACAAAACACGGATAAAACACGGACAAAACACAGACAAAATGCAGACAGAATCTAAACAAAATGCAGACAGTGCCGTTTCCCTATTGCATATCTCCTCCCCTTTATAGTACCTTCACCCTTGGCCACAAGGCCGAAAGAAACCATATTGTTAAATCTAAATTCGAAATCTGTATGAGAAAATCGAATTTGTGCAGGTTCCCCAACCTGCGAAGCAAGGAGTTCATCTCCATGACATGGGAAGCCTTCCATGAAGAGCTTCTAAGTGACAAACACCGGAAGGTAACGGAAGCCTATCGCGCCACCGTGCGCGAGATGCAGCTTTTAGAGGCGGGCGACCATCCCGATGCCGATCTCTTGGCATCGTACAAGCGGCTCAAAGGGCAGTACAAGACAGGGCAGCCCGCCGTGGTGGCTTCCTGCACGCTGCAAGGCGGACGCACGGGCAAGGACGTGACAGGCTACACGGGCATCATCATGGTCGACATCGACGGCCTCACGGACGATGCCTTCCCCGACATCCTCGCGCGTGTCAAGGCCGACCCTTGCAGCCTTTTAGTGCACACCACCATCTCCGGCTTAGGCATCCGCGTATTCAGCCGCATGGCAGGCAAGGTTACAGCCGAGAACTACGACGCTTGCTGGCGGGCGGTGAACAGGCATTATGCTCAAATCGGCGGCGTGGAGGTGGACGAGAAGTGCAAGAACCTCACGCGCATGTCGGTCATCTGCCATGACCCCGACGCTACGTACAATCCCGATGCTTCAGGCTTCCCCATGCCGGAAGTGAAGCAAAAGGCGGAAGGCAAGGCTGGACGCAAACAGGGCAGCCGCACGCGCGTAACGCCCGAAAGGGTGGAAGGCACCATCCGCTTGTTGCTTGAAAAGGAGGGCGCACGTTACGCCCCGGGCAGTCACAACGACTACATCCACCGCGCCTTGTCCTACATGAACCGCCTCGGTGTGGACGAAGGGGAGGCCACCCGCTGGGCATTGACCGCCTTTGCCGATGCCGACGCGCCCGACAACAACGTGGCCGCCATCGCCCGCTCCTGCTACCAGCGCAAGGCGGAGAGCGGCACGCTTACCCTCGGCGAGTGCCGCGCACGGCTGCGCGACCGCAAGACACGTGCCCGCCTTAGTATGCCGCCCCTCATGGAGATGGAGGCGTTCCTTAACGGGCAGTGCAAGCTGCGTCACAACCTCTTCACCCACCAGTTAGAGGTGCGGCTTGACGAAGCCTTCATGGAAGCATGGCAGGAAAGCATCATGGACGATGGCGAGGAAAACGCCCGTACCACGGGAAGCGATGAAGCCGCTCCCGTGTGGCAACGCCTTACCGACCGCATCGAGAACTCCCTGTGGTGCGCCATGCTGCGCGAGGGCATCATCTGCGACCTGCACGCGCTGCGTGCGCTGCTCTCCAGCGACTTCGCGCCCTACTTCCATCCGCTGAAATCTTACCTTGACTCCCTGCCCGCGTGGGATGGAGTGACCGATTACATCGGCACTTTGGCCGCAAGGGTACATTGTAAATGTTGCGACAAGGAGACTTTCGCCGACTATTTCCGCCGCTGGATAGTGGGCATGATAGCGGCGGCACTCAATGAAAAGGTGGTGAACCACAACATCCTCGTGCTGCTTGGACCGCAAGGCTCGTTCAAGAGCAGCTTCATGGAGAACCTGCTACCACCCGAGCTTCGCCAGTACTACACCGTGAAGACCAACTCCCAACGCCTTACCAAGGACGATGCCTTCACCATTACCGAGAACTTGCTTGTGAATTTGGAAGAGATAGACTCCATGAACCGCGCCGAGCTCAACCAGCTCAAGGCGCTCACCACCGTGACCTACATCAACGAGCGGCCCGCCTACGGGCATTACAAGGTGCGCCTGCCCCACATCGCCTCGTTCTG
>JAJPYP010000209.1 GCA_021204885.1 Prevotellaceae bacterium | reverse complement strand
CGTGGCGTTCGGGCAACACCTCGTGGTTCCCGGCACAAGGGGTACGCCTGCCCGACGGCTCGTGCTTCCGTGTGGGTTCTTGCGGCAACTACTCCAATGCCAATACGGACAGGGGCGACAACGTGAACATCATTCACATCCACAATGATGCCGCCTACTTCAAGCAATTCGAGACCAAGTTGCACTATACCGTCAAGTCGACGGGAAGTTCCATACGGTGCGTGCGCGACACGAAGTGACAAGGTATAGGTATGAGCCGTTCTTTTATAAAAAGCAGAAGTTTGCGGCCGCTCTCCCTATGCCAGGCAAGCCGGCTTGGTATAGAGCGGATGGAACCAATGCCTGAAAACCCGGCTGGTGAGGAAGTAGAAAAGGAAAGAGGTGAGGAATCCGACGATGGCGTCGATGAGGTAGTGTGCTTGGATGTAGACGGTGGCAAGGCACAGCAGGATGTAGAAGGGGAATACGCAGCCGAAGAGCCGTCGGCTGCCGCGCCATGCCAACACCATCAAGATGGTGGCCACGCCTACGTGTGAACTGGGGAATGCCCCTGTGGGACGTTCTCCCACACGCTGGGTATCTTCCACCAAGTTATAGAAGAAGCCGTGTTCGTAACCGGGAGCGGGAAGCAGTTCTTGGTGCAGGTGGAAGTAGTTGCCGATAGGCGGGAATACGCCGGCAGCCACGTTCTCCTCGCCGATGGCGGGGAAGTAGAATTGCGGCCCGGCTACCGGGACGAAGATGAAGATGAGGTAGTAGATGAAGAAGGAGGTGACGATGACGAACGCCATCTCTTCCAACCGCTCGAAGCGGCGGAGAAAGTACCAGGTGACCAATACGAATATCATGGGGTAGTAGCAGAAATACCCCAAGTTCAACGGCTCGCTTATCCATATCTGTGGAAAGTGTCCGCTGAACCATACGGCCGGCTGTCCGCCAAATATCCATTGCTCAGCCCCGGCGAACACATGGTCCAAGTTGGGGAAGATGCTGTTGAATTCGAAGGTGTCGGGGTACCAATAGGAGAGCAGGGCCAATTGGATGGCGACGCGCACGTAGGCGGAGAACTTGCAGGGCGCCAGCCGGTAGAGGTACATGAGCAGGAAGGTCATGCCGGCAATGAGCACACGGTCGAGCAGCATTTGCAACGGATGGTCCAACTTCTGGAAAAGGCACAAAATGAAAAGGGAGGTGAGCAGGCTGTATGCCAGCGACACCTTCTCTACGGCGAAAAGTCCCTTGCGTGTCTCAATCCGTGTGAATAGGTTCAGAGCCATCCTTCTTCTTTATACCAGGCAACTGCCTCTTTGACGCCACGCTCCAAGTCGTAGGCGGGACGGTAGCCCAGTTCCTTGACCGTGGGGGTGATGTCGCATTGCCAGTTGCGTTGCTTCATGATGTTGTATTTGTCAGAGTTCAACGTGCTGGTGTCTTTCCGGAACTTGGCTATCCATTCGGCTACCGAAGAGATGAGCTTCAGGAGCCACAAGGGGCAGGTGACGCGCAGCACAAACGGGTTGCCCAATTCCCCCCGCAGCAGATCGGAGAAGGTGCGGCTGGGGTAGACCTTGCCGTCAGAAAGAAAATAGGCACGACGGCATACGCCCTTCTCCATTCCCAAGAAGACGGCCTGCACGATGTCTTTCACATAGACGAAGGTGAGGTCCTGACGGCTGAAACCGACGCTGAAATCGACATGCCGCCGGATGCTCTTCGCCATGAGGAAATAGTCTTTCTCGCGTGGCCCGTACACGCCGGTGGGGCGGTAGATGACGTAAGGAAAGTGTTTCAACCCTTGCAGGAAAATTTCCGCTTTCAGCTTGCTTTGGCCGTAGGCGGTATTGGGTATGGGGGTGTCCTCCTCTCGAATGGGAGTGAAGTCTTGTTCCCGTACCGGGCCGAACACGCTCAGTGTACTGATGAAGGCGAATTGCCGGGGCACTAAGTCCAATGCCTGTAATGTCTCCACGAAGCATTTGGTCTGCATGAAGTTCACGCGGTCGAAGTCGTGCTTGTCGACACACTTGGTCACGCCGGCGCAGTGGACTATGTAGTCGAACTTTCCTAACTCTTGGGCGTGTGTGGCGAGTTGGGAATGCAGGGTGTCGGGGTGCGCGAAGTCGAGTTCAAGGAAATGAACGCGCTTGTCTTGCAGATAGGCCCGGCTGCTGGTATGACGTACGCCCGCCCATACTTCCATACCGCGTTCCAAAGCCCCCTCCACGAGGAAGCTCCCTATGAATCCGCTTGCGCCGGTTATCAATATCGAGTCCATTTCCTTTGCTCCTGCCTGTGTTTCCCCCTGCCAAGGGGCGTTAAAGAGTTGCAAATATACTATAATAATCCGTTACATGCCGGGTATTTGTCATTATTTTCCAAGAAACGCGCGTTTTTGAATGGCCGATTGGCCGGGGGAAAACAATAATTTGTTTACTTTGCAACCATAACCTAATAAGCAAAGCCATGTCTAAAAAGAAAGAAAAGAAAGCCGGCAAACGAATGGGCAAAAAGGAATTGACGCAGACAATACTCGATTTCTTCCATTCCCGGCAAGACGACGTACTCTCCTTGAAATATATATTCGAACAGCTGCGCCTCACCACCCATCCCTTGAAGATGCTCTGCATGGACATCCTCTCCGAGTTGTTGGAGGACGACTACATCACGGAAGTGGACAAGCGCAAATACAAGCTGAACACCCATGGCGTGGAGCTGACGGGCACTTTCCAGCGCAAGAGCAACGGGAAGAACACTTTCATCCCCGACGGGGGCGGTGACCCCATATTCATTGCCGAGCGCAATTCGGCGCACGCCATGAACAACGACCGCGTGCGCATTGCCTTTTATGCCAAGCGGCGCGGCCATGCGGCCGAGGGAGAGGTCATTGAGATATTGGAACGGGCTAATGATACCTTCGTGGGCACGCTGGAAGTGGAGAAGTCGTATGCCTTCCTTGTGACGGAGAACCGCACGCTTGCCAACGACATCTTTATTCCCAAGGAGAACCTGAAAGGCGGGAAGAACGGCGACAAGGCCGTCGTAAAGGTGGTGGAGTGGCCCGACAAGGCCAAGAACCCCGTGGGAATGGTGGTTGACATATTGGGCAAAAGCGGTGAGAACACCACCGAGATGCACGCCATATTAGCCGAGTTCGGCTTACCTTACCAATACCCGGCCGCCGTGGAGCGGGCGGCGGAGCGGATTCCAGACGGAATCACGCCCGAAGAGCTGGCGGGACGCGAAGACTTCCGGCAAGTGACCACCTTTACCATCGATCCCAAGGATGCCAAGGACTTTGACGATGCGCTCTCCATCCGTCCCTTGAAAGAGGGCTTGTGGGAGGTGGGCGTGCACATTGCCG
>JAJPYP010000226.1 GCA_021204885.1 Prevotellaceae bacterium | reverse complement strand
CTGCCGAAGCGCTTGAACAGATACTGCCGAAGCGCTTGAACAGACCCTGCCGAAGCGCTTGAACAAAACTGCTGAAGCGCTTCGACAGATTATAAGAATAGTATTCCTTAGATCCTGAAGAGCCGAGTTTGTAGGATGTAAGAACTCGAGTTTGTAAATGTAGGAACTCGAGTTTGTAGATGTGAAGAATCGGTTCTTCAGGATGCATGGAATGAGAACTTCAGAAATGAAGGATAGGGCCTTATAGGAAGTGAGAACGTTATATTGAGTACATAATCTTTTGCAAGAACACTTGCCATAACCCTAAATCTTACTATCTTTGTATGCAGATAAATGTGGCTATTTCGTTAAACTCTATAATACTATCGACATGATGAGACAAAAATCATTTCTACTGTTATGTATCCTCACAGGATGGGCTTCCGGAAGTTATGGAAGCGGCACCTATCAGGTGCTCGACTCGATTCAAACGGCACGTCTGCACGAGCTCGTGAAGCAAGGCGATGCCTACGACAGCCAATACGACACGTATCATGCCTTTCTATGTTATCAGGCCGCCTTGCAGTTAGACTCCACTTCTTCTATTGTGCGGAAAGTGGCGCAAGTCCAGTATAAAAGGGGGTATTACCGCGACTGCATCAAGGCGTTGGAGATGTTGCACGTAGACAGCATCAACCACCAAGACATGAAGCTCAGGTACAACTGCTATGCCAATTTGGACGAGGGAAGCAAGGCCGTGTACTGGGGGAAGCGCATGGCCGAGGAGTATCCTTACGACAGCGAGATCATCGTGGGTTTGGCACATCATTACAACAATGCCGAACAGCCCGATTCGGCCTTGTACTACACCCGGCGATACAACCGGAACGACTCCACCAACATCTTCGTGAACCGCCAAGAGGCATTCGCCTTGTACCAGCAGGGAGCATATACGGAAGCGCTGACCGCCTATCGCAAGCTCTTGGCGCTCGCCGACAGCACGGCCTCCCTCTATTATTACACGGGCTTGTGCTATGCCCAATGCGACAGCTTGGAGTTAGCCTACAAGAGCCTGTTGCAGTCGGCCAAGATGGAGGATTTTGGGCATCCCCATGTGCTGTCGCAACTTGGCATCGTGACCATCGGCTTGGGCTTTGTCGACGAGGGTATCGACTACCTGCAAAAGGCTATCTCCCTGTTGCTTCCCGATGACCAACTGATGTACACGCTGACCAGTACCATCGCTAACGGCTATTTCAAGTGGCGCAAATATGCCGACTGCGCAGCGTATCTAAAGAAGAGCATGGAGTACAAAGACAACTCCGCCTACACCCTGTTCAGGTTGGGGCAGGTGTACGGGCTGATGAACGACACCTCGCAGGAAAGCAGCTACTACCAAGCCTTCATCGAGCGGGCCGAAGCCGATGAAGAGGCGCGTGAGGGATATGAAGAGCTCATTGAGAACGCCCGTAAACGAATTAAAGAGATTAAGGAAGAGAAATTTTTTAAAGGGGAGACAGACACCTGATAGCGTGCCTTAGGGGCACACTATCAGGTGTTACTATACGTACCATTTTCAATGCGCGATGACCTCCGGGATGGGCTTGCCGATGCAGCCGTCGGGCATCTGGATATGGAGCAATGCGGCTACGGTGGGGGCGATGTCGGTCATGTAGACTTCGCGGTTCAGTTGCCGTCCGCCGCCGTTTACGCCCCAGCCATAGAAGAGCAACGGGATGTGCGCGTCGTACGGGTTCCACACGCCATGGGAAGTGCCAAGCGGTACGTTCTGTGAGCCTACCTCATACCAGCCGGGCTTCACGATGATTTGGATGGCGCCCGAGCGGGCATGGTGGTAGCCGTTGACGGTGCGCTCGCGCACTATCAGAGGCACGGGCGCGATGGCTGCTTTCTCCATGTCGATGGCGTAGGCCACGCCCGCTTGCGTTTGCAGGAAGCGGATGATGTCGGCCTTTACTTGGTTATAATCGGCACCGGCGGCATCGAGCTTCTCCCGGTCGAGATGCACTTGGTAGCTGCCTAAACTCCTCACGGCACCGGCCACGCCATGCTTGGCCGTTACTAATGAATCCAAGGAGGCTCTTACCAAGTCGGAGGTGAACTTGTCGGCCGGAATGCCGTGGTCTTTCAAGAAGTTGATGTTGTGGGCACCGGCATGGTCGGCGGTAAGGAAGAGGGTGTAATTGCCCTCGCCCACCGCTTCGTCCAAGTAGCGAAGGAAATCGCCCAAGTCTTTGTCCAAACGCAGGTAGGTGTCTTCTACCTCCATGGAGTTCACGCCGAATTGGTGGCCGATGTAGTCGGTCGAGGAGAGGCTCACGGCAAGGAAGTCGGTCTGGTCGCCTTGTCCCATCCGTTCATTCTCCACCGTGGCCTTGGCCATATCCAAGGTGAGGGTGTTGCCAAAGGGTGTGGTGCGGATAAGACCGTAGCCTTGCTCCTTGAAGAGCTGCGGTAGAGGCACGGGAAAGACGGGGGCGCTACCGGGCTCGAATGGCTCTTCATAGCGATTGTCGTCGGGCGTGCTTTGGGTGTAAGCCTCGGCGGGATAGAGCAGGTTCCAGTCTTGCTCCAAATAACGCGCGGCGAGGTCCTGTCGGTTGAACGCCTCCACCCAAGCGGGTAGCTGTTCCATATAATAGGTACTGGTTATCCAGCGGCCCGTCCCGTCGTCGAACCAATAGGCGGCGGTGGCGGCATGGCCGGCAGGCAGGATGGAAGCCCTGTCTTTGAGTGCCACGCCAATGGTCTTGGCATGGAAGTTGGTGGCAAGGCGAAGCTCGTCGGTCACGGTAGAGGCCAGCATGTTGCGGGGCGACATCTCGCCGGCAGGGCTATCGCTGCCCACGCCCCGCACCGTGTGGTCTTCGGTGCAATACATCCACTGCCCGGTGCTTTCAATCATGAAGTTGTTGCCTGTAATGCCATGGATGGAAGGCACGGAACCGGTATAGACGGCTGTGTGGCCGATGGCCGTGACGGTGGGGATGTAGTTCAGCTGGGTGTTCTCGCAACTGATGCCCCCTGCAAGCAGCCGCTTGAAGCCGCCCTCGCCATAGAGGTCGTAATAACGGTACAAGTAGTCCCAGCGCATTTGGTCCACCACGATGCCCACCACCAATTTGGGGCGCGGCAGTTTCTCTTCGGCATGGAGCAGGCAGGCGGCCAGTCCCAAGCATGTCAACAATAGAAGTCGCTTCATATCAGTAAAACGTGTGAATATAAAACCGGTGATGTGTCAAAAGACATTTCCGGTTTTCAGTGCAAACATAGCTAAATATCTTCTATTTTTACGGCGCAGATAGGGAAAAATGAAGTTTTTTATCTAAGTTTGCACGCGGTTATGCCCCCTTTAGAGCGATGAGAACAGAGACAA
>JAJPYP010000228.1 GCA_021204885.1 Prevotellaceae bacterium | reverse complement strand
CTCAACTTGAACTTGATTTTAGTTATTAACGCCAAAATTTATTTGGACACTAGTGAAACAGCAAGATTAAAATGCTGATTTTCGTTTCTTTTTAAATCTGAATCTACATTCATTTTATTATTCTTTAAAGTGTTAATGTTAACTATTTGCCTATATGAATCCAAATGTCATATACCCTCTACGTATTCCGTTTTAAGTTAGCTGTCTATAAGATGATATAAAAACGGATGGGTATTAGCGATTATTGAATTTCTCCAGTTCCTTTAAATACTCCTCCAATGCATCCTGCCAAGCGGGTAATAATTCGAAGCCGTTCTCTTTGAGCTTCCCCTTGTCAAGCCTACTGTTGAAAGGTCTTGCAGCCTTGGAGAGACCGTATTCTTGGGTGGTCACGGGAATGACCTTGGCCGTGTAGCCCGCCTGCCGGTAGATTTCCCTCGCGAAGTCGTACCAGCTGATGTAGCCGCCCTCGTTAGTGGCGTGGTAATAACCGTATTTATCGGTACCGGCCATGTCAACAAGCAGGCGGGCAAGGTCGTAGGTGTAAGTGGGCGTACCTATCTGGTCGTTCACCACACGGACGGTGTCGTGGGTCTTGCCCACATTCAGCATGGTGCGCACGAAGTTCTTGCCGTTCAGCCCGAACACCCAGGCGATACGGACGATGAAGTATTTCTCGAGCGTACCTGCCACTGCCTGTTCTCCCTCTAATTTGGTCTGCCCGTAGACGTTGATGGGGTTGTAGTCCTTGCAGTCGGGCTTCCAAGGCTCGGTGCCTCGGCCGTCGAAGACGTAGTCGGTGCTGATGTAAATCATCTTGCAGTTCTGCTTCTTGCAGGCCTCGGCTATGTGGCACGTGCCGCCAGCGTTGACGGCACGGACAATGGGTGCCTTGTCTGCGTCTTCAGCCAAGTCGACGGCAGTCCATGCGGCGCAGTGGAACACGACATCGGGAGCGGTTTTTACGATGGCTTTGTCTACGGCAGCGGCATCGGTAATGTCGAGCTGTATGTAAGGGGCGGTGGTGACGGCGGAACAGTCGGCAATGCCATGGTATGCCGGGGTAATGTCGCTGGCTATGGCTTCATGGCCCCGCTTCACGAGCTCGTTCACCACGTCGTGGCCGAGCTGACCGTTCACGCCAGTTACGAATGCCTTCATACCTTTCTTGTTTTTTATCTTTACTTTTCTGTTTCTATATTTATCTCTATTCCTCTTTCTATTCCGCCTTGCCCCTGTTGCCGTACATCCGTTCGTAGTATTGCATATACTCCCCGCTGACGATGTCTTGCCACCATTCGCGGTTGTCCAAATACCAACGTATGGTCTTCTTGATGCCGTCCTCGAACTTGGTTTCGGGAAGCCAGCCTAATTCATCGTGTATCTTGGTGGGGTCTATGGCGTAACGCATGTCGTGCCCCTTGCGGTCGGTGACGTAGGTTATCAGGCTCTCGGGTTTGCCGAGTTCCTTGCAGATGATTTTAACGATGTCTATATTGCGCATCTCGTTGTGTCCGCCCACGTTGTACACCTCGCCTACACGCCCCTTGTGGATGATAAGGTCGATGGCACGACAGTGGTCCTCCACATATAGCCAGTCGCGCACGTTGAGCCCCTTACCATAAACAGGCAGGGGTTTGTCGGCAAGGGCGTTTGCTATCATCAGCGGGATGAGTTTCTCTGGGAAATGGTACGGGCCGTAGTTGTTGCTGCAACGGCTTATGCTGACGGGCAGGCCGTAGGTGCGGTGGTAAGCCAAGGCGAGCAGATCGGCGGCCGCCTTGCTGGAGCTATAAGGGCTGCTGGTGTGTATGGGCGTCTCTTCGGTGAAGAAGAGGTCGGGACGATCAAGAGGCAGGTCGCCGTAAACTTCGTCGGTGGAGACCTGGTGGTAGCGCTTGATGCCGTACTTGCGGCATGCGTCCATCAGCGTGGCGGTGCCGATGATGTTGGTCTCGAGGAACACGCCCGGGTTCTCGATGCTGCGGTCGACGTGGCTTTCGGCGGCGAAGTTGACGATGATGTCGGGGTGTTCTTCCTCGAACAGCTTGTACACTGCTTCACGGTCGCAGATGTCGGCACGGACGAAGCGGAAGTTCGTGTTGTCCATGACGGGCGTGAGGGTGGAGAGGTTGCCGGCGTAGGTGAGCTTGTCAAGGCAGACGACGCGGTAGCCGGGATAGCGGGCCAGCGTATGGAAGATGAAGTTCGAGCCGATGAAGCCGGCGCCGCCGGTGACGATGATTGTCATATAGTTAGATTGCTGTTATTTGTCGTTTGTTTGTTGTCGCTTTATGCCGTTTGTTTTGTGTCATGTGTCTCGTGTCTTATCGCAGCGAATCGAGGTACTTGCCGTCGAGCACGTCCTTGAGGTACGCGCCGTACTGGTTCTTCTTGAGCACCTCGTAGACTTGCAGCACTTCCTCGCGGGTTATCCAGCCGTTGAGGTAGGCTATCTCCTCCAGACAGCCGAGCTTGCGGTGCTGGTGCTGCTCGATGGTCTTGACGAAGTTCGTCGCGTCGACAAGGCTTTCGTGGGTACCGGTGTCGAGCCACGTGAAGCCCTGGCCTAAAAGTTCCACGTTGAGCCTTCCCGCCTCGAGGTAGATGCGGTTGAGGTCGGTGATTTCCAGTTCTCCCCTTGCGCTGGGCTTGAGCGTCCTTGCGTATTCCACTACGGTGTTGTCGTAGAAGTACAGGCCCGTGACGCAGTAGTTGCTCATGGGACGGACGGGCTTCTCCTCTATGGAGACGGCCTTGCCCTCGCGGTCGAACTCTACGATACCGAAACGTTCGGGGTCGTCGACGTAGTAGCCGAAGACGGTGGCGCCCCTGCCGTTCTCGGCGTTGTCTACGGCGGCTTGCAGACGCTTCTTCAAACCGTGGCCGGCGAAGATGTTGTCGCCGAGCACCATGGCGACGGAGTCCTTGCCGATGAAGTCCGCACCGATGACGAATGCTTGGGCGAGACCGTCGGGACTTGGTTGCACGGCGTAGGTGAGGCGGACGCCGAACTGGCGGCCGTCGCCCAGCAGGTCCTCGAAACGGGGCGTGTCCTGAGGCGTGGAGATGATGAGGATATCCCTTATGCCGGCATTCATCAGCACGGACATGGGGTAGTATATCATGGGCTTGTCGTACACCGGGAGCAACTGCTTGGAGGTGACCTTGGTGAGCGGATAAAGGCGGGTGCCTGAGCCGCCGGCGAGGATGATTCCTTTCATGGTATGAAGCGGGGTTGGTTGATGTCGTATTATGGTTTTTAATCCTTGCCGAACAAATCCCTCGTGTAGACCTTCTCCCTCACATCATCCAAACACTTCTCGTACCTGTTCACGATGATGGCTTGGCTCTGCTCCTTGAACGATGCAAGGTCATTCACCACCCTGCTCCCGAAGAACGTGCTGCCGTC
>JAJPYP010000056.1 GCA_021204885.1 Prevotellaceae bacterium | reverse complement strand
TCACGGCACCAGATCCTAAGTCTGGCGCGGCTGCCAATTACGCCACACCCGCGGGCTCTTCCGGGGGAGTGTGTCGAAAGACACACTCCCTTCGGGGACCGAGCTTGACACCCCTCCAAGAAGGTGTGTCAAAACTCGAATATCGCGCTTCGGAGGCCGTTAGGCCGACCAAGCCTCCCCTATTAGGGGAGGTTTGGAGGGGTGGTCAAGCAAGGTCCCCGAAGGGGCTGTGTCTTTTGACACAGCCCCTTGGTCGGCCTAACGGCCTCCGAAGTGCTTTCAACGCATCCCCGGTTGCAAAGATAGGAACTTTTTCCGGTATTCAGATAATAATAAGGTAGGAAAGTTTAAGACCTCCGAAGAGATTATTCCCCGTTCAAGTAGGCGCGTGCCGTCTCTATAATCGTGTCGATGTTGTTGAAGGCATCCAGCGTGTCCATATCCACTTTTATATCGGGGTCTATGCCCCACTCTATCTGCTCCTTGTTCACGTTCAAGTGCGGGCTGGCCGAGAAGCGCACGCTCCACCCGTTGGGCAGTTCCGATGTGAAGGGCAGCCCCGAGCCGCCACCGCTCGTGTCGCCCATGAGGGTGACTTGTGGCAGGCAGCTCATCTCGTTCACGAAGTCGTTGGTGGCACTGTAAGAGCGGCGGTTCATCAACACCACCACGGGTTTCTGCCAACGCACGCCCTCACTCGGTTCCAAGTAGATGGGGTAAGGGTCGGAGAAGTCGCTGTGACCCGTGCCCGTCTTGTACTGGATGTAGCCCGTGAGCGTCTTCTCGTTGGTGAAGCGGGCGGCGATGCGCGTGGCGTTGGTAACGGTGCCGCCCCCGTTGCTGCGCACGTCGACAATCAGCCCGTTGCAGATGGCCAAGTAAGAGAGTATCTCGTCCAAGTTGCCGTTGCCTATCGCGTCGGTGAAGCTGTCGTAACGCATGTAGCCTATGTTGTCGTCTAAAATCTTGTACTTGACGCCCGCCGCCGTGCGGTAGTCGCTGCTGGCCTTGCCCAAGTAGTAGTCCTCTACAATGTCCTCACGGTAGTTGCGCGGATAGTCTTGATACCACGCATCGTAATAGGAGATGTTCTGCGGGGAGACAAGGTTCACATGCCCGTCCTTGAGTTCATTGAGCATCTCGCCCAGTACCTCGAAAAGGCCGTCGTCGGACATGTCGTCGGTAATGCGCGGGCTGTACTCCCGGTAGATGGCATCCCAGTCTATCTGCTTGTAGTCCAAGAAGCAATAGTGTTCGTCTATGAGCTTCCACAACGCCTCGAAGTTGCCGCGGGGCGTGTTGTCCACCTCCTCCTCGCGCACGCAACCGGTGGGCAGCGACAACATGGCCACTGCCATAAAGAGCAAGCCGAGTGGCCGCATCACCCTCCACCTTGCTACCTTATTGTCATTCTCTTGCGTGCTACGCGCGTTTACCTTTCCATGCCTTTCCATCCTGCCCTCCTGCTATTTCCACCGTTTGCCCTTCAACAGGTAGATTTCCTTCACCATCCCCACCATGAACACGTGCGCGTAGGCATGCGTGCGGATGCCGTTGAGTTTCGACTGCTGCATGTCCCACAAGTAGGCCACACGCATCTTGGCATAGCGCACGGGGAAGTCAACCGTCACCATCTGCCTTAGCGAAAAGGCGTTGTGCGGGGAAGTGAAGTTCACTATCCCGCTTTTGTTACCCAAGGTGAATATCTCGTAATAAGACTGTCCGTAATGCGGAGAGAACATCATGCCCAAAAGCGGCAGGTTGACTTGGTAGCGCAACGTCAAGGGATAGTGCCCCACGCGCACGTTCCACAACGCCATGCCCGATGCGTCGATGCTGGCATACCCCCTTGCCGATGCCGGGTTGTTGCCGTTGCGCAAGTTGTAGAGCACGCCTCCGTTCAAATCCACCAACCCGCCGGCAAGCAGCTTGAAGCCGGGCGCCACGTTGAAGTGGTAGTGCATCCCGTAGTTCCAGTTGGCCAGCATGTAGAAAGTGTTGTTGTTCTCCACATGGTTGTGCGTGTAGCTCACGTCGGCTTGGAAGAAGCTCTGCAACGAGAGGTGTCCGTCCATGAAGCGCGTCATGCGCATGCTTTCGTGCGACAGGCGGAAGTCCACGCCATTGTACTCTTGCGGAGAGAGATAGGTATCGTACACGTTGGAGGTACCTACGCCGTAGAGTGTGGCGCGGCTCACGTAACGGGTGGGCCTGCCGACTTCAGGCAATGGCGTTCCACAGCATCCTGTTTGGGGCCATGCCGTTTCAGGCAGCTGCGCGAAAGCCCCCATGCCGCATGGGAAAAGAAGCGCCGGCAGCCACAGGAAAAGAAGCAAACGGTCAATCGGTCTCATCCACACCCTCCTCCTCATCGGCAAAGAGTTTCATCTCACCCGGCTGCGCGGGCTGCCGCTCCGGCTGTCGGGGAGCCTCCTGCTGCTGCAAGTCAGGTTCAGGCTCGGCACGGCGCAAAGGTTCCAATTCGTTCACGGCATCGACCTTGAACGAGGTGAGCCGCTTTCCCCTGAACTTGAAACTGCGCACGACGGTGAACTCGTCCACCTCCACCACCAACGGCTCGCGGAACTTGTCTGCCCCGCCAAACACCACCTCCAAGCGCGGATAAGGCTCGTCAGTGAGCAAGATGAGGCGGTTCTTGCGGTTGGTGCCCAAGTAGTTCTGCTTGCGCTGCCCCGCCTCGAAATAGAAGCGCTTCACGTAGGGCATGCGCCCTTGGTCGGCATCGTATAGCACGGCCGTCCACACCTTCCCGGGGTCATGCTTCTCTATAAGATGTATATCGGCGTCATAATGGTTGCTCAAGTCGAAGTTCGTGGTATAGAAATCGCCGCTTTTCAGCACCACCAAGATTTGGTCGTCGCCTTGGAACTCGCCCAAATACTCCCCACGTCCGTCGTAGTTCAGGCGCAAGATGTCGCGGTCGAACCACACCTTCCGTCCGCCAAGCGTGGAGCCGCCATGCTGCTTCAAGGCTATCTTGTGTATCGTCGCTTTAGTGAGCACGTTGCCCACGGTGTTCCGCCCCTTGATGGCTATCTTGCTGAAATCGGCCTCGAAGATGATGCGGCGCACCCTCGGGTTGGGGCGCAACGTCACCTTGATGACCTCGGCCTCGCCGTTGGGGTTGGCCGTGAAGTAGACCACCCGCGAGCCGGGCGTGCCTTGCGTGAGGTTATACTCCCTGTCGCGCACGATGCCCGTCACGGCAAAACGCTTGATGTGGCTTGAGCCGTCCTTGCCGTCGCGGTACACCACGTTGTAGATGGTGCGGCTGTCGCTCTTCTTGAACACGTTCAGGTAGAGAATGTCTTTCCCCACGAATTTCTTCTCGGCCACCGAGGTGATGATGTAGCGCCCGTCGCCGAAGAACACGATCACGTCGTCCAAGTCGGAACAGCCCGCCACGAACTCGTCGCGTTTCAGCCCGG
>JAJPYP010000045.1 GCA_021204885.1 Prevotellaceae bacterium | reverse complement strand
TCGAGTATCTGGTCTATTTTCTCGTTGTTGAACACGTAGGTTTTGTAGTGCTTGCGCCACAACTCGCGGTCGGCCTCGTAGGATCGCTCGGGCAGGGCCATATATTCCTTATATATATTGGAACCGACGATGATTTCATACAATCCTTTGATGAAGTCCTCGTCACCGCCCCACGTGCGTTTCTGGGTGGCGATGAAGTCCATGAGCTGCTTGTTGGCTTCCAACTGGGCGATGAACTGGTTTTTCACGAACTTCAGGTTGGGATGCTTGTCCTCTTCGGTAGAGGTGAGTTTGTGCTTGGCGGCGTCGGCGCGCTTCCTTGCATAGTCCGTCAGGGCAATCATCAGCATGAGCAGGTAGTTGTACAGGTCGTAGGCTTTGGAAAGGCTGAAAAAGAGCTCTTTTTCGGCTGAATCCAAGTTCTTGCTTCCATTCTGATAATAGGCGTACACAATCTGAATGATTTTGAGACGGATGAGAACACGGTTGATCATAATCTACGTATAACAATAACTGTTTTTATCGGGTGGCAAAAGTAGTTATTTTTAATCAGTTCCCGCAATCTAAATCACATTTTTTAAACTACCGTGGCATTATCCTTATTATTTCTTTTGACTGTTCAAAAAAAATGAGCAATTTTGGGGCCGAAATAGCCATAGGCCCTGCTGCTAATCAATACAGGCGGGTTTCAGGACTTGTCACTAAAACATTTTAATTGATTAATGGAGGTAAAGATGGAAGAGTTTAAAAAGAAAAACGGAATGGAGATGAATGAGAAGGAGATCGTGTTCTCCCAAGCCATCAAGGCAGGCAAACGTATCTACTACTTAGACGTGAAAAAAAACCGGAAAGAGGAGATGTTCCTTGCCATCACCGAAAGCAAGAAGGTGGTTACGGGAGAAGGAGAAGACCCCCAAGTAAGTTTTGAGAAGCATAAGATTTTCCTCTATAAAGAGGATTTCGAGAAGTTCATGAACGGATTGCGCCAAGCCATAGACTACATCGAGGAGCGTCAAGGCAGCGCCGCGCCCGCCGAAGAGAAACAAGAGAAAGACGAGGGAATTAAAATAGACATCGATTTTTAAAGGAAACCTTGGGTATTTGAAAAAGATGCCGTACTTTTGCCACGCTTTTTTCAAAGCAACGGGCGGTAACACGCTTCGTGTGATGGCGGATTAAGCAACAACCACTTAATTTAGAGTAACACAAAACAGTAAAAGAATGAAGACCATCGAAATCAAGGGAACTGCAAGGACCATTGCAGCCCGCTCGTCGGAACAGGCAAGGGCGTTGAAAGCCTTGCGTAAAAACAATTGTGTACCCTGCGTGCTCTACGGAGGCGGGGAGAACGTGAATTTCACCGTGACCACTGAGGGACTGCGCAACTTGGTGTACACGCCCCACGTCTATATCGTCGACTTGGACATAGACGGCAAGAAAGAGAAAGCCATCATGAAGGATATCCAATTCCACCCGGTAAAGGATACCATCCTGCACGTGGACTTCTACCGCATCACAGAAGACAAGCCCATCGTCATAGAGCTTCCCGTACAACTCGAAGGACTTGCCGAAGGCGTGAAAGCCGGCGGTAAATTGGCCCTGCAACGCCGCAAGCTCAAAGTGAAGGCGCTCTACCAAACGTTGCCCGAGAAGTTGGTCATCAACGTTTCAGGCTTGGGATTGGGCAAGACCATCCAAGTGGGCGAGCTGCACTTCGACGGCTTGGAACTGCTCAATGCCAAGGATACGGTGGTTTGCTCCGTGAAGTTGACCCGTGCGGCCAAAGGCGCCGCCGCCGCTACCGCAGCGGCAGCCAGCTAAGGAAGAAATTCCTTTTAAAGCATATAATCAGGGATGTGGATGAACGCAGGCCACGCAGATGTCATATCCGCGGTTCCCCTACGTTCATCCACATCTCTTTTTAAATGAAATATAAGCAAAAGGGAATGATGAAATACCTGCATCTCCTTGATTTCTTCAAAGGCATCGCATGTAGAACCGACAAGACGGACAAGATGAAATACCTGATAGCGGGATTGGGCAACATCGGGCCTGAATACCACCAGACGCGCCACAACATAGGCTTCATGACGGTGGACGCGCTGGCACGGGCAGCCGGCGTGCCGTTCAAGGACGGGCGCTATGGCTTCACCGCCACCATGTCCATCAAAGGCAGGTCGTTGCTCTTGCTGAAGCCCTCCACCTACATGAACTTGAGCGGCAACGCGGTGCGCTACTGGTTGCAGAAAGAGCATATCCCTTTGGAGAACTTGCTTGTGGTGGTGGACGACATCGCCCTGCCCTTCGGCACGTTGCGTTTGAAGCCCAAAGGGAGCGACGCGGGCCACAACGGGCTCAAGCACATCGCCGCCACCTTGGGAACGGAGGCTTACGCAAGGCTGCGCTTCGGCATCGGGAACGACTTTCCCAAAGGATGCCAGATAGATTATGTATTGGGCCATTTCCCTCCGGAGGAGATGGAACTTATACCCGAGCGCTTGGAGACGGCCGGCGAGATGGTCAAGAGCTTCTGCTTGGCCGGCATCGACATCACCATGAACCGCTACAACAAGCGGCCGGTACCTGCAAGGAAAGAGGAGCGTAGAGAAGAGAAAGCTACTGATGAATGACGCGAGAATAGACAAGTGGATGTGGGCCGTGCGCATCTTCAAGACACGCACCATCGCCGCCGAGGCGTGCAAGAAAGGGCGCATATCCATCAACGGAGCCTTGGCCAAGGCTTCGCGCACGGTAAAGCCGGGCGACGTGGTGGAGGTGCGCAAGCCGCCCGTTACCTACTCGTTCAAGGTATTGCAACCCATCGAGAAGCGCGTGGGCGCCAAGTTGGTGCCCCAGATGATGGAGAACGTGACCGCCCCCGACCAGTACGAGCTCTTGGAGCTGACCCGCATCAACGGTTTCATCAACCGCGCCAAAGGCACGGGCCGCCCCACCAAGAAAGAACGGCGCGACTTGGATGAGTTCGCCCATACGGAAGGGGACGATGACTTCGATTTCGACTTCGACTTCGAGGAATAACCAAACACTATCATAACCATGAGCACGGAGAAAATCATCAAATGGGGATTCATCGGTTGCGGCGAGGTGACCAAGTACAAGAGCGGTCCCGCTTTCCAGAAGATAGATCACTCGGAAGTGGTGGCCGTCATGAGCCGCGACGGTTCCAAAGCCAAGGCCTACGCCGAAGAAAGGGGCATAGCCAAATGGTTTGACGACGCCCAGGAGTTGGTGGACGACGACGAGGTCAACGCCGTCTACATCGCCACGCCCCCTTCCTCGCACGCCACCTACGCCGTCATGGCCATGAAAGCGGGCAAGCCGGTCTACATTGAGAAGCCCATGGCGGTGACCTACGAAGAGTGTTGCCGCATCAACCGCGTCTCCCAAGAGACGGGCGTGCCCTGTTTCGTGGCCTACTACCGCCGCTACCTGCC
>JAJPYP010000247.1 GCA_021204885.1 Prevotellaceae bacterium | reverse complement strand
CAACTATATTTATGGCGAGACGTTGGTGGAGCCGGAGATTCTCTTGCCCGACAACAGTGCCTGCCTGCGCCTGCCCGGTACCGACGGCAAGGCCAAGATGAGCAAGTCATTGGGCAATTGCATCTACCTTTCAGACACGGCCGACGAGGTGACCCAGAAGATACGGACCATGTACACCGACCCCGGCCACTTGCGCGTGCAAGACCCGGGCAAGGTAGAGGGAAACCCCGTCTTCACCTACCTTGACGCTTTCTGCCGCCCTGAACACTTCGGGCGTTACTTGCCCGATTATCCCGACCTTGAGGCCTTGAAAGCGCACTACCGCCGTGGTGGCTTGGGCGACGTGAAGGTGAAGAAGTTCCTTACGGCTATCATGCAAGAGGTGTTGGAGCCCATACGCGCCCGGCGCAAGGAGTTCGAGAAAGACATTCCAGGCATCTATGCCATGTTGCGCAAGGGGTGCGAGGCGGCGCGTGAAACGGCTGCATCCACTTTGGACGACGTGCGCAAGGCCATGAAGATAAACTATTTCGACGATGCGGAACTGATTGCCGCGCAAGCCAAGCGGTTCGGCCAGAAGGCTGAATAAGCGGGCAGGGGAGAACGCGGTGTCGGTGGCGTGTGGCCTCACTATAGATACGTTAACCGATGATTCATTCAGGTAAAACCGTTCCTCCTTTCGTCTGCTTGCCATTGCTGTCGTTGCTTGTCGGCTTGGGGGCTTGTACCGCCGGCGGCCACCGTGAGCCGTTGTTGGCGTATGTGGACACGCGCATCGGCACCGCATCAAGCATTCACACCACCAACCTCTTCGGGGATGGTACCGAGGAGTTCGGGCAGACGCTTCCTGCCGTATTGGAACCCAACGGCATGAACTTCTGGACACCGCAGACTTCCGACGGGGAGGTCAAGTGCATCGCTCCTTACTACTATACCGATACCCTGTTTCAAGGCTTCCGCGACTCGCACTGGATTGTGGGCGGATGCACGCAGGATTACGGCTCCTTTACCTTGATGCCCTTGTACGGGCAGTTGCGTTGCCAGCCCGCCGTGCGTGCCTTGCCCTTCGCGCATGACCACGAGACCGCCACGCCCGCCTATTACGCCGTCTCCCTGCCAAGCGACGCTTTGGAGGCGGAGATGACCGCCACCTCGCGTGCCGCCATCTTCCGTTTCACCTACGCCAAGGGTGGTAAGGGCTACATTGTAGTCAATCCCAACAGTGACGAAGGGCAGGGGAGTGTCGGCATAGACCCCGCCGCAGGGAAGGTATGGGGCGCGAACCCCGTGCACCGCATCTACCAAGGATGGGGCGAGCCGGCCGGCTTCAGCGGCCATTTCCTTGTGGAGGTATCCAAGCAAATCACCGGCTACGGCGTGTTCCGTGGCGACTCGGTGTATGCCGACAGCACGGGCATCAGCGGCGGCGCGGGCATCGGCGCTTACCTTGAGTTCCGTGTGGAGGCGGGAGAAGCGGTACTGGCCAAGGCCGCCTCTTCGTTTGTCGACCTGCAAGGGGCGGAAAACAATATGAAAGCGGAGATTCCCCATTGGGACTTCCGGCGCGTGCGGGAGGAACTGACCGATACATGGGAACGCCGCCTTGCCCTCATCGAGGTGGAGACACCCTATTCCTTTGACAAGGAGCTCTTCTACAGTGCGCTTTACCGCGCCTCGTTCCTGCCGCATGCCCTGAGCGATGTGGACGGCCGCTATCCCGCCTTCTCCACCGGCACGCCCATTCGGCAGCTTCCCGCAGGGCAAACCTATTACGACGATTACAGCCTGTGGGACACTTACCGCGCCCTCCATCCGCTTGTCACGCTCCTGACACCGAAGCGCAGCGGGGAGATGATGCAGTCCTTGGTATATAAATATGAACAGGGCGGCTGGATGCCTATTTTCCCCTGTTGGAACAGCTATACCTCCGAGATGATAGGCGACCACGCCACGGCGGTCATCGGCGATGCCTACTGTAAAGGCGTGCGTGCCTTTGACGTGGAGAAAGCTTACGAGGCCCTGCGCAAGAATGCCTTTGAAACGCCTGCCGATGAGGCCGACTATCGGTCGGGCAAGGGGCGGCGTGCGCTCGCTTCCTACTTGAAATACGGGTACATCCCTTTGGAAGACAGCGTGCCCTACGCTTTCCACACCCGTGAGCAGGTGTCGCGCACCATGGAGTATGCCTACGATGACTTTGTGCTGGCACGGTTAGCCGCCGCCTTGGGCAAGCGTGAAGACGCGACGGCGTTGATGCGGCGTGCTACCTATTACAGGAACGTCATCGACCCGCGCACGGGTTACGCGCAAGGCCGCCATGCCGACGGCAGCTTTCTTGACGAGGAGAACGCTTTCCACTTGGCGCCGTTCATTACCGAAGGCGCTCCCTGCCATTATACGTGGTACGCGCCCCAAGACCCCTACGGACTCATGGCGTGCATGGGCGGCGAGGAACGGTATGTGGCCAAGTTAGACTCCATGTTCAGCGAAGGGCTTTACTGGCATGGCAACGAACCTTGCCACCAAGTGGCTTTCCTGTTCAACTATGCCGGCAAACCGTGGAAGACGCAGCGGGCCGTGCGTCATATCTTGGAGACCGAGTACCACAACGCGCCCGGCGGCTTGCCCGGCAACGACGACGCGGGACAGCTCTCCGCCTGGTATCTCTTTGCCGCGATGGGCTTCTATCCCGTCTGTCCCGGCACGCCTTATTACCTCATCGCTTCGCCCCTGTTCCCCAAGGTCACTCTTCATCCCGAAGGGGGACGTCCCTTCACCATCAGGGCCGACGGCGTTTCCCGCGAGAACTGTTACATACAATCAGCCACCTTGAACGGCCGGCCCTTCACACGCAATTACCTTACCCACGAGCAGATTCTCCAAGGCGGCCTCTTGCGCTTCGTCATGGGTCCCGAGCCCAATGAAGCCTGGGGCTCGGCAGCCGAGGACTGCCCGCCTGACTTGATGGGGTTTGGCGTTCCGTCGGCTTGCCCTATCGAGGAGTAAAGTGTCGCGTCTTGCTCTTCGTGCCGCAAAATAATTGGACGGCATGCGCGGAAAGCACCATTTTTATTATTACTTTTGTCTCGTCTATAATTGAGCGTTTATGGGTAATAAGACAACAAACAAAGATACGGGAGAGTCACGGCCCTCCTTCTTCGCGCGGGTAGGTGCCGCTTTCAAGAATGATACCGTCCGTTTCGTCATAGGCCTGCTATTGGTGGTCTTCTCGGTCTACCTGCTGCTGGCATTCACCTCTTTCTTCTTCACCGGCGCGGCCGACCAGAGCATCTTGGACAGCGGCGACGCGGCCGAGCTCGCCTCGGCGGACAACGGCGTGAAGAACTATTTAGGCAGCCGTGGCGCCCAGCTTGCCAGCTACCTTATCAACGACTGTTTCGGCATCGCCTCCTATTTCATCTTGGTGTTCCTGATAGCGGTGGGCGTGAAGCTGATGCG
>JAJPYP010000199.1 GCA_021204885.1 Prevotellaceae bacterium | reverse complement strand
TGCAACATACCCTGCAAGGCGACGGCGAGCAGACGGCCGATATAGAGGCACAGCCAGTATATGTTTTAGAACTTAACAATTTAAACGACGATTGATATGAAATTGAAAAGTCTATTATTCCTTGGGTGCGTCGCGGCATTGGCCTCTTGCACCACTGCCCCGCAATTGACGGCGGATCAAGTGTTGGAACAAATCAAACTGGCAAACGGCTACTGGCAATCGGAGAACCCGGCAGAAGACCGCTATTCTTGGGATTACGCCGCCTATCACACCGGAAACATGGAGGCTTTCTTCCTGACCGGAGACTCTGCCTATTACAATTACTCCCTTGCTTGGGCAGAACACAACGAGTGGAAAGGTGCCCGCAACGAGAACCCCGAGGAATGGCTCTACAGCTATGGCGAAACAGATGAATACGTGCTCTTCGGCGACAACCAGACCTGCTTCCAAATCTATGCGGACCTCTACAAGATCGCACCCGACGAGCAGAAGATAGCGCGTGCCAAAGAGGTGATGGAGTATGAAATGAGCACACCACAGAACGACTACTTGTGGTGGGCCGACGGACTCTACATGGTCATGCCCGTGATGGTGAAGATGTACAACATTACCGGGGACTCGCTATACTTGGAGAAGATGCACGAGTACTGGCTCTATGCCGACAGCGTGATGTACGATCCCGAAGCCGCGCTCTACTACCGTGATGCACGCTATGTATATCCCGAACACAAAAGCGTGAACGACAAGAAAGACTTCTGGGCACGCGGTGACGGCTGGGTACTGGCAGCCCTCTCCAAAGTGTTGAAGGACACACCCAAAGACGACGCTTATTATCAGGAGTACTTGGACCGCTATCTTGCCATGGCAGCCGCCGTCGCCGCTTGCCAACAGCCCGAAGGTTATTGGACGCGCAGCCTGCTCGACCCTGAACATGCGCCCGGACCCGAGACCAGCGGTACGGCTTTCTTCACGTACGGCCTGCTTTGGGGTATCAACAACGGCTTGTTGGAGAAGAGCGAATACGAACCGGTTGTCCTGAACGCTTGGAACTACCTGACGACCGTCGCCCTGCAACAAAACGGACGCATCGGTTATGTACAGCCCATCGGTGACAGGGCGATACCCGGACAAGTAGTCGACGCCGACTCAACCGCCAACTTCGGTGTCGGCGCCTTCTTGCTGGCAGCCTGCGAGATGGTCCGTTTCCTGCAAGCCGAGTGACGCCTTGATACTATAACAACAGCAAAGCCGGCGTATGCGGCACAGACATACGCCGGCGGCTTTCAACTGCAAATGCAATATCATGAAACACCCGAGAATTACCGTCCTGTCCACCCTCTTCCTAACGGCAGGTATATACTGGCCGGCTTTACCGGCTTTCGGACACTCTTGCTCTCCGACCCCAGACAATGAGACAGCGCTATCCACCACCCAAACAGAAACGGAAGCCACAGTCTCCGGTCCCGACGGTTTGTTGCAAGTCACCGTGAAATGTCCCGAAGGCGGAATGATAAGTTATGCCGTCACCTACAACGGAAAACAACTCTTGGAACCCTCCCCACTCGGTCTCTCCACCACAGCCGGCGACTTCACCGGCGGCATGACCCTGACCGCACAGCAGACCCGTACCATAGAGGAGAACTACACGTTAAGCCGCATCAAGACCTCGCAAATACATTACCAAGCCCATGAGCTTACCTGCTCCTTCACCAACGGCGAAGAGGGAATGATACAAATTGTCTTCCGCGTCAGTGACAACGACATAGCTTTGCGTTACGACCTGCCCAAACAAGGAGAGACAGGCAGTGTGCGGGTATTGAAAGAACTGACGGGCTTCCGCTTTCCCGAGGAGACCACCACGTTCCTTTGCCCGCAAAGCGAGGCCATGATAGGCTGGAAACGCACCAAGCCCAGCTATGAAGAAGAGTACAAGGCCGATGCCTCCATGGACGAGCCCTCGCTTTTCGGACACGGATACACCTTCCCTTGCCTTTTCCATATTGGCGACAAGGGGTGGGTATTGGTCAGTGAAACGGGTGTTGACAGCCGCTATTGCGCCTCCCGTTTGGAGAACGACGGTAACCTCTACCAAGTGGCGTTCCCCATGCCCGAAGAAAACAACGGCAACGGCAATCCCGAACCTGCCTTTGCCCTGCCCGGCCATACACCATGGCGCACCATTACCGTAGGCGAGACGCTGGCTCCCATTGTCGAGACTACCGTTCCATGGGATGTGGTGGAGCCGCGCTACGAGACCACCCACGAGTACAAGCCCGGACGCGGCACATGGAGCTGGATCCTTTGGCAGGACGACAGCATCAACTACGATGACCAAGTGCGCTATGTAGACTTGGCTGCCGCCATGGGCTACGAATATGTGTTGATAGACAACTGGTGGGACACGAACATCGGCAAGGAACGCATGGAAGAACTCATCCGCTATGCCCATGGCAAAGGGGTCGATCCCATCCTGTGGTACAGTTCCAGCGGTTACTGGAACGACATCGTGCAAGGCCCCGTCAACCGCATGGACAACGCCATCATCCGCAAGCAAGAGATGGCGTGGCTGCAACAACAAGGAGTGAAAGGCATCAAGGTGGATTTCTTCGGCGGCGACAAGCAGGAGACCATGCGGCTCTATGAAGAGATATTGAGCGATGCCGACGACCATGGTCTGATGGTGATTTTCCACGGGTGTACCATTCCCCGCGGTTGGGAACGCATGTATCCCAATTATGTGGGCAGTGAGGCGGTATTGGCTTCCGAGAACCTGATATTCGACCAGCACTACTGTGACGAAGAGGCATTCAATGCCTGCCTGCATCCTTTCATCCGCAATACGATAGGCTGTATGGAGTTCGGCGGATGCTTCTTGAACAAACGCCTCAACAAAGGCAACGACGGCGGTACCATACGCCGCACCACCGATGTGTTCGAGCTGGCCACCTGCGTGCTGTTCCAAAACCCGATACAGCACTTCGCTTTGGCACCGGGCAACTTGGAAGATGCCCCACAAGTATGTCTGGACTACTTGAAGCAGATGCCCACCACGTGGGACGAGACACGCTTCATCGACGGCTATCCCGGCCGTTACATCGTATTGGCCCGCCGCCACGGTGACACATGGTACGTGGCAGCCGTCAACGCCACCGATACGCCGCTGACGCTTAAACCCACCCTTCCCATGCTGAAAGCCGATGCCGACATCTCCCTTTACAGCGACGGCAAGCAGCTGCAACCGCAGTTGGAAACGGTGAAGCTGAAACGCGACGGCACCCTGCAACTCACCGTTCAGCCACAAGGCGGCGCGGTATTGGTACAACAGTGACCGCACCGCCTTCCCGATACACTAATATACTTTATATTCCATAATTCACTTTATTTTGAAAATGATGAATAAGAAAATGCAATGGATAACGGCAGCCCTGCTGCTTTTATCATCCACCATCACTTTACAGGCGAAAACCGCCAA
>JAJPYP010000268.1 GCA_021204885.1 Prevotellaceae bacterium | reverse complement strand
GCGCACGGCATCACCCCACGGCAAATACAGAAGTCGCGGAACAGGAACCTCTTCGCCTTGGCAGGCGGCGAGGAGGAGATGGAGGTTGCGGGCGCATACGGAAAGGGAAGCACGGCCGGGAAGGAGCGTCTTTCTTTTAATAAAGGCAAGGGCAACGATAGGGGAAATGTGGTGGATAATGGCGGTAAAGCAGCGCCCAAGCCTTACATGGAACAGCAGGGAACGGCAAGTGTCGTGGCCGACCCGGTATTGCAATACATGAGCCGTCAGCAGTTGGAAAAGAGCATTGCACGCACCCGTAAGCTAATGCAAGAAGCAGCGAAAAAGCTTAACTTCATAGAAGCGGCGCAATACCGTGATGAGGTGTTGCGGTTGGAAGAGCTGTTACAGAAGAAGCCCGCTTGAAAATGGGGCTTGCTTCTTAGAAGCTGCTACTATCTTTTTAATATATATAAACATTGCATTCCTTTGATGAATCAGCTTCAATATGACCGTACGTTTTCTTAAAAAACATTGAAAAATCGCGACTTATTTTAATGAATGTTATTATCACACTTATTTTGCTTGGAATGTTTGGGATATATCAAATCCATGCTTATCTTTGCCATACGTTTTTCATAGTATTAGATTTAGATTTAAGGTTTAACGAAAGTAGGAGTACGGCGGTACTCCTTTTTTTATGTCCCTACCCGATGGAAAAAACGGCGGCATCGGCTTTGAAAAGCACCCTCCACGCTTGATTGGTTACCATATTTTATGTACGTTTGCACTGGCGCACCGACACGCGCCCCTCTTTAATATCGCACTTTCGCATGGAACTGTTGTTATATAAAGCCTCCGCCGGTTCAGGCAAGACGTTCACGATAGTCGTGGAGTACCTCAAGCATTTGATGGCCCATCCGCTTGCCTATCGCCGCATATTGGCGGTGACGTTCACCAACAAAGCCACCGCCGAGATGAAAGAGCGCGTCTTGGCACAGTTGCAGGGTATATGGCAGGGCGACCCGGATTCGGACGCTTACTTGCAGAAGCTGCTGTTGGAAACGGGCAAGGGCGAGGAGGAGCTGCGTGCCATGGCCGGCAAGGCACTGCGCTACATACTGCACGACTACAGCCGCTTCCGCATAGAGACCATCGACTCCTTTTTCCAATCGGTACTGCGCAACTTGGCGCGTGAGTTGGGATTAAGCCTTAATTTCGAGATAGAGATGGACACCGGCCAAGTGCTGGGCGATGCCGTTGACGGCATGATAGAGAAGTTGACGCCTACATCGGAGATATTGTCATGGTTGCTTGAATACATCTATGAAAAGATAGACGATGACAAGCGGTGGAACGTATCAAGGGAGGTGAAGAGCTTCGCACAGAACATATTCGACGAGACCTACATCGAGCGCGGCGGGCATTTACGGGAAACGCTGAAAGCGACGGGCACGTTGGAGCGATACCGTAAACAACTGAAGGCTTTGATGAAGGAATCGCAAGAGGAGATGCCGCGCTTTGCCGACCGCTTCGATGAAGAGTTGGCAAGACACGACCTTACCATAACCGACCTGAAAAGCGGTGCACGCGGTATTTGCGGCTATTTCCTCAAGTTGCGTGCCGGCAAGCTGTCGGCCGACGATTTGTGCAACAAGACCTTTCAAGACTGCATGGAGAGTGCCGAGAACTGGGTATCGAAAGCCCATAAACGCCGGCAAGAGATCACCCGCGTGGCCGAGACCTGCCTGTTGCCCCTATTGAAAGAGACGGAAGCCCGGCGCGAGCGGGCGGCCTACACCGTAAACAGTTGCACGCTCACCTTGAAACACCTGAACAAGCTGCAACTGTTGAACTTCATCGACGAGGAGATGCGGGAACAGAACCATGCCCGCAACCGCTTCTTGCTTACCGACACCAACACCCTGCTGCACCGGATGATACGCGAGGGAGACACCTCGTTCGTGTTCGAGAAAATAGGCGCCGAACTGCACAACCTGATGATTGACGAGTTCCAGGACACCAGCCGCATGCAATGGGACAACTTCCGCCTGTTGCTCGTGGAGGGGCTTTCACAGGGAGCGGACAGCTTGATTGTGGGCGATGTGAAACAGTCCATCTATCGTTGGCGAAGCGGTGACTGGCGCATATTGGAGAGCCTCGACAAACAACTTCCCTTCCCTGTCCGCATCGAGACGTTGAAGACAAACCGCCGCAGCGCTCCCTGTATAGTGCGATTCAACAACCGCTTCTTTACCGGGGCGGTGAACTGTTTGAGCGACCGCCATGAAGAGGAATTAGGCGAGCGGTGCCTGCCCTTGGAACATGCTTATACCGATGTGGTGCAGGAGTTCATGCCTTCCAAAGAAAAGGGCTGTGTCAAAGCCACCCTCTTGTATCCCGATGACGAGAACTCGTATGAAGAGGTAACGCTGCAAGCCCTTGGCGACGAGGTGGAACAGTTGTTGAATGAGGGCATGGACATGAATCAAATGGCTGTATTGGTACGCAAAAACAGACACATACCTCTTATCGCCGACTATTTCCAGCAGCGTTTCGGCATCTCCCTTGTCTCTGATGAAGCCTTCCAATTGGGCGCTTCGGCCGCCGTCTCTCTTTTGATGGATGCCCTGCGTTACCTCTCCAATCCCGAAGACAAGATATCCAAGGCTTCTGTAAAAAACGCTTGTATTCATGAATGGAACCAGACATTGGAAGATACTTCTGAGAAGACACCGACCGATACCTACACCCCCGATATGACAGCTTTCGACACCTTCCTGCTTCGTGCGGAAGAACTGAGGCTTACGCCTCTCTATGAGTTGCTCGAAGAGCTTGTCCTGCTGTTCGGGCTGGCGGATATGCCGGGCGAAGAGGCTTACCTATTCTATTTCTTCGATAAGGTGACGGAGTATCTGCAAGGCAATCCGCCCGATTTGGAATGCTTCATCCGTTATTGGGAAGAGGAACTCTGCGTAAAGACCATTCCCGGCGCGGCGGGCGACGGCATACGCATCTGCTCCATACACAAGGCCAAGGGACTGGAGTATCACACGGTGCTGTTGCCTTTCTGCGATTGGAGTTTGGAAGTGGAGCGGCATGAACAGTTGGTGTGGTGTACGCCCGAAGAGGCTCCTTACAATACCTTGGACCTTGTTCCTGTGAACTACTCCAAGCCGATGGCCGAGTCGGTCTATAGGCAAGACTATTTGAAGGAGCGGCTGCAATTGTGGGTAGACAACTTAAACCTGCTTTATGTGGCTTTTACCCGTGCCGGTAGCAACTTGATTGTTTGGGGAGGGGGCAAGAAGCGCAACTCCGTTTCCGAGTTGTTGGAATCGGTCTTGCCCCGTATGGCAGGTGAAGGTATCGGCAGCTGGGACGATGAAGAGCAGCAGTTTGTCTATGGAACGCCCTGTTTGCATGTAGCGGCTGTTTCAGGAAAAGGAAGCCCCCTGCCCGCACCCGCCGTCAACAGGTTGATGCGACAGCCGTTGGAATTGCAGGTAAGG
>JAJPYP010000042.1 GCA_021204885.1 Prevotellaceae bacterium | reverse complement strand
GACGGGCGCTCCCTATTTCAGGATAGGGGTAGACTACAACGCTTTCCATTCAAAAGCCTTCCAGCACAAGTTGCTGGTGGGGTTGCGTTATGGCATGAGCAGCTTCAAATACGACGTCTACTCGCTCTCGGTCGACGATGACGTGTATGGCGGCACGCTCAATCCCAATATGGAGGACGACGTGTGGGGAGGCACCGTGCCCTACGACTACAAAGGCATGAAGGCCACCATGCAGTGGTTGGAGTTCTGCGTGGGACTACGTGCGCACATCGCCGGGCCCATCTACATGGGCTGGGCGGTACGCTTCAAGTTCGACCTCTCCACCAAGGCCGACGAGCATGCCACGCCGTGGTACACCCCCGGTTACGGACGCCATTGCGAGGGCACCAAAATGGGCATAACCTATACTTTTATCTATAAATTGCCTTTCTAAGGCTACGGTATCACTTTTAACAAGAAACGAATGAAAAAGAACAAACAGGCTTTTATTTGGGTTGCCCTTCTGCTGTTGGCCACCGTCTGGATTTTGGCGCGTCACAACGCGCCGGTGCCTTTCCGTAACGCTTCGGGCATGATATTCGGCACCATCTATTCCATTACCTACCAAAACAAGGAGGACCTGAAAGAGGAGATAGAAGCGGCCTTGCAACGTTTCGACGGCTCGTTGTCGCCTTTCAACGACACGGCCGTCATCACGCGCGTGAACCGCAACGAGGAGGTGGAGCCGGACACCTTGTTTACCAACGTGTTCAGGCGCAGTATGGAAATATCGCGGGTGACGGACGGAGCTTTCGACATCACGGTGGCCCCGCTGGTCAACGCTTGGGGCTTCGGCTTCAAGCAGGGCGCGTTCCCCGACGAGGCCATGATAGACAGCCTGCTGGAACTGACGGGCTATGAGAAGGTATCCCTTTCCGAGGAGGGCAAGGTGGTGAAGCAAGACCCGCGCATACTGCTCGATTGCAGTGCCATCGCCAAAGGGTATGCGGTGGACGTGGTGGCGCAGCTGTTGCGCCGCTTGGGTGTGGAGAACTTCATGGTCGACATCGGCGGCGAGGTGGTCGTGGGGGGCCAGAACCCCGACCGGTCGCCTTGGCGCATCGGCGTGAACAAGCCGGTAGACGACTCCTTGGCCGTGAACCAAGAGTTGGAATTGGTACTCAGGCTCACCGACACGGCCGTGGCCACATCGGGCAATTACCGTAACTACTACTATCGCGACGGCAAGAAATACGCCCATACCATAGACCCGCGCACGGGTTATCCGGTGCAGCGCAGCATTCTCTCTTCCACGGTCATCGCGCCCGATTGCATGACGGCCGACGCCTACGCCACCGCTTTCATGGTGATGGGCTTGGAGGCTTCCCGGCAACTCGTGGACAGCTTGCCCGACGTGGAGGCGTGCTTTATCTATACCGACAAGGAGGGTGAGCGGCGCACTTGGCTCAGCGAGGGCATGGAGGCGTTAGTGGCCCCGCAGTAGACCGACAATATAGAACATAATGAATGACAGGTTATGATTGAGTACCTTCGTGGCGAGCTTGCCGAGCTCACGCCGGCGGCCGCCGTCATAGATTGTGGCGGGGTGGGTTACACCGTCAACATCTCCTTGAATACCTATTCGGCCATTCAGGGCAAGCGGGAGTGCAAGCTCTATGTGTACGAGGCCATCCGCGAGGATGCCTACACGCTCTACGGCTTTGCGGGCAAGCAGGAACGGGAGCTCTTCCAGCTGCTCATATCCGTTTCGGGCATCGGCGGGAATACGGCCCGCATGATTCTCTCGGCCTTGTCGCCCGCCGAGTTGGTGGGTGTCATCAGTACCGGCGACACCAACCTGTTGAAGAGCGTCAAGGGCATCGGCTTGAAGACGGCGCAGCGCGTCATCGTCGACTTGAAAGACAAGATAAAGGGAGGTGCGGCCGATACGGGCGGTGCCGCCTTGCCCGGCGTGCCGGCGGCCGCCGGCGGCTTGCAGGTGCAGGAGGAGGCGGTGAGCGCCCTTACCATACTGGGGTTCGCGCAAGCTCCGTCGCTCAAGGTGGTGCAGGCCATTCTCAAGGAGCAGCCTTCAGCACCCATAGAGCAGGTCATCAAGTTGGCGTTGAAACGGTTGTAAGGTGGCTTTTGCCCCGGTGACGGGAAAGACATTCATGGTTTGGTTTTAAAAGTTTGTTCAAGATGGAACGGCAACATACGATACAATTGGTCGAGGGCGTGGCCCGCAATCCGCAAGTGCGGTTGAAGGAGCCGGCGAGCGTCGATTTGCTCGACGGCGAACAAGTGGCCATCGTGGGCCCGAACGGTGCGGGCAAGAGCTTGGCGGTAGATTTGCTCACCGGCACCTACCCCTTGCGCGGTGGCACGTTGACTTACGATTTCGCCCCCTCCACTTCCAAAAGGGTGTACGAGAACATCAAATATATCACCTTCCGCGACACCTACGGCTCGGCCGACGCCAACTACTATTACCAGCAGCGGTGGAACGCGCACGACCAGGAGGATGTGCCTTTGGTGAGCGAGCTGTTGGGACCCATACCCCAAGGGGAGTGGTCGGACATGCTTTTGGAACTCTTCCAGCTGGCACCGTTGTTGGACAAGAAGATCATCCTGCTTTCCAGCGGCGAGTTGCGCAAGTTCCAGTTGGTGAAAGTGCTGCTGGCCGCGCCGCGCGTGTTGATACTCGACAACCCTTTCATCGGCTTGGACGCTTCGGCCCGCCTGTTGCTGCACGACCTGTTGGAGCGGATAACAAAGGCCATTCGCGTGCAGTTGGTGCTGGTGCTCTCCATGTTGGAGGACATTCCCTCGTTCATCACGCACGTGGTGCCGGTGACGGAGGGCAGGGTGCGTGCCAAGATGACACGCGCCGCCTACTTGGAGGCTTTCCAAGCACGCGACATCCTTCGCAAGCAGGCCGACGCGCCCCTCTTGGCGGCGCTGCGTCAACGGGTGCTCGACTATCCCTACAAGAACGTCAACTTCGTCTCCGACGAGGTGGTCAGGCTCAACAAGGTGAGCATCCGCTACGGCGACCGCACCATTCTGAGTGCCTTGGACTGGTGCGTGAAGCGAGGCGAGAAGTGGGCTTTAGGCGGCGAGAACGGCTCGGGTAAGTCCACGTTGCTCAGTCTTGTCTGTGCCGACAATCCCCAGTCGTATGCTTGCGACATCTCCCTTTTCGGACGCAAGCGCGGTACGGGCGAGAGCATCTGGGAAATCAAGAAACACATCGGCTACGTAAGCCCCGAAATGCACCGCGCCTACTTGAAGAACCTGCCCACCATCGAAATCGTGGCTTCCGGCCTGCACGACAGCATCGGCCTGTACAAGCGTCCGCATCCCGAGCAGATGGCCGCATGTGAGTGGTGGATGGACCTATTCGGCATCGCCCCCTTGAAGGACCGTCCCTTCCTCACGCTCTCCAGCGGGGAACAGCGGTTGGCGCTTTTGGCACGCGCTTTCGTGAAAGACCCCGAACTGTTGGTGCTCGACGAGCCCCTGCACGGAT
>JAJPYP010000244.1 GCA_021204885.1 Prevotellaceae bacterium | reverse complement strand
GGATAGATGAGCAGGTTGTCGCCGATGGCTATCTCCACGGTGTCTAATCCGTTCTCCACCAAAAGCATGGACAGGAAACCTGAGTCGAGGATGATGTCGCGATGGTTGGATATATAAGTATAGGAGGTTTGCAGGTCGTGCGGCAAGAGGCTCTCCAAGCTCAAGCCGTCCGTGGTGTCGTGGATGAGCTTCTTCAACGCCGGGTAGCACAGGTTTTCCTGGAATTCGAGCTTGGTTTTGCTGGCACGCATCAGCGAGGCGATGGCTTCAAAGGGCATGCCCGGCATGATGCTGCATGCCGCACGGCGGAAAGCGGGGTCGGCAATCAGTTCTTCACAGATTTGCGGCAACTCTTCGTCGTTGTAAGGGCGTATTTCATCAAAGTCCATGTTGTCCATTTTATCTCCTCTCCTTGTTTAGAACTTGTTCTCTATGATGTCTGTCAATACCTCTTTTATATCCATGCCGGCGGCACGTACTTGTTGCGGAATGAAACTGGTGGCCGTCATGCCCGGTGTGGTGTTTACTTCCAATAACCTGATTTTCCCTTCGGGAAGGATGATGTAGTCTACACGGATGATGCCCGATGCGCCTAATATGTCGTAGATGGCCGATGTGAGCTGCTGTACGCGGTCGCGCAGGTCGTCGGGAATGCGGGCAGGGGTAATCTCGTCTGATTCGCCGTTGTATTTGGCTTGGTAATCGAAGTATTCGTTGTGCGACACCACCTCGGTAACGGGAAAGACAACGCTCTTCTTTCCTGTCTTGTAACAGCCGCAGGTAACTTCCGTGCCACCCATGAAGGCCTCTACCATCACTTCGTCGGCTTCGGCGAATGCCTTTGCAATGGCGGGTGCTATCTCTTCGGCTTGCTTGACCTTGGTCACACCGAAGCTGGACCCGCCGAGGTTGGGCTTGACAAAGCAGGGAAGGCCTATCTTTTCCATCACTTGTGCGTCTGTAATGGTCTGGCCGCGACGTAGCAGCAGGGAGTCGGCGATGCTCACGCCAAACTCGGCCAAGTAATGGTTGCAAGCGAACTTGTTATACGTAAGGGAGGCGGCGAATACGCCACAGCAGGAGTAGGGGATGCGCAGCATGTCGAAGTAGCCTTGCAGGCGGCCGTCTTCGCCCGGCGTGCCGTGGATGGTGATGTAGGCAAAGTCGAATGGGGTATGCTTGCCTTCGTGCGTGAAGCTGAAATCGTTGCGGTCGACGGGGGATTCGGTGCCGTCGAGGCACTGTACACGCCATGCGCTTCCATGCATGACAACGATATATACCGTGTATCTTTCCTTGTCGATGAAAGAGTGGATTCCTTGTGCGCTGCGCAGGGATACTTCATACTCGGAGGTGTCTCCCCCACATACAATGGCAATGGTGCGTTTCATTCTACATTCCGATTGATAAGGTAGCTTCGCCACTTGTCAAGCAACCGTGTCATGTCTTCGGGCAACTCGGAAGTGAAGTCCATCGCTTCTCCCGTAACGGGATGGGTGAACCCTAAGGTCATGGCATGCAAGGCTTGCCGAGGACAGGCGTTGAAGCAGTTGTTTACGAATTGTTTGTATTTGGTAAAGCGGGTTCCCTTCAGGATTTCATGCCCGCCGTAACGTTCATCGTTGAAGAGTGTGTGGCCTATGTGCTTCATGTGCACGCGGATTTGGTGCGTGCGCCCGGTTTCAAGCCGACACTCCACTAAAGTCACATATCCTAAACGTTCTAATACACGGTAGTGGGTAACGGCGTGTTTCCCTTGGTCGTCGGGCAGTACGGCCATCTGCATGCGGTCTTTGGGATTTCTGCCGATATTTCCTTCTACCGTGCCTTCGTTCTCGTCGATGATGCCCCACACAAGGGCACGGTAGGTGCGGCGGGTGGTCTTTTGGAAGAACTGGTTGCCTAAGTTGGTCTTGGCATCGGGTGTCTTGGCGATGACCAGCAGGCCGGAGGTGTCTTTGTCGATGCGGTGTACCAACCCCACGTGCGGGTCGTTGCTGTCGTAGTGGGGATCGTCTTTCATGTGCCAAGCCAATGCGTTGACAAGCGTGCCGCTGTAGTTGCCGTGTCCGGGATGTACCACCATGCCGGCTGGTTTGTTCACCACCATGAGCCAGGCGTCTTCATAGACGATGTCTAAGGGAATGTCTTCGGGAATGACTTCATTCTCGTAGCGGGGGCGGTCCATCATTACCGAGATGGCGTCGCAAGGCTTCACCTTGTAGCTGCTTTTGACCGCTTTCCCGTTTACGACGATGAAGCCGGCATCGGCCGCCTTTTGTATACGGTTGCGCGAGGCGTTGGGAATGCGGTCGAAAAGGAATTTGTCGATGCGCAAGGGTTCTTGCCCTTTATCTACCAAGACGCGGAAGTGTTCGTAGAGTCGCGCCTCGTCGTTCACAGGCTCTATGTCATCCAACAGGTCGTCACCCGCCAAGTCGTCGGTCAGGTCATCATCGGTCAGGTTGTCGGGCATTGTCTTACCGGCCATCTCATCAGACGTGCCATTCCCCGTAGCGCCCTGCATCTCATCCATACCCGGTTGCAGGGCAGGCTCGTTTGCTGTATGTTCCGGTTGTTGGTTATACATATTATATATATATAGGTATAGCGTCGATCGGTCTTGCCCGCTTAGAACCACGACTCGTCTGTGGAGGCGTTCTTCTCGGGCTTCTCTTTCTCTATGGGCGCTGGCATTTCCTCTTTGTCAACGTCCAAGGTATCGGGTACCCAATCTTCGCCGCCGCCTACCATCAAAGTAAGGGTAGCGCCTATGGGAACTTGCTCGCCTATCCTCAAGAGACGCTCTTGGTATTTCACTCCGTAGACCCAGTCTTTCTCGCCGGCCATGTATTCTATCTCATCTAATTTGAAACCGGAGGCCAATATACGCGCTTCGGCCTGACGCAACGAACTGTTGTCGGCCACGTCGGGGACCAGTTGCAGGGGTATGTCGAGCGTATTGGTGGTAAGGTAGATGGTACGTCCCTCTTTTACTTTTTGACCGGCGGCCGGGTTGTAGTCAAGTATCGTTCCAGCCGGTTTGTTCCTTACGTAGGTGGAATCGGACACGACACAGAGCAAGCCGCGTTCCCCGAATACCTTCTCGGCATCGGTGACCGTCAGCCCCTTCACGTCGGGTACGACCACTGCCTCGCCGTGACGTGTGTAGATGTCTATCCCTTTCAACACCGCGAATACCGCCACGATGACCACCACCACCATGGCTATCAGGTTTACCCAGAAGAAGCGGTTCGAACGGAAAGAAAAGAACTCCTTAATGGTCATAATGGTACATTATTTACGGCAAAGATAGTGATAAAATGAAAAACTACAAAGAAGAAGGGAGTGTGTCAAAAGACACACCCCCTTCGGGGACCTTGCTTGACCACCCCTCTAAACCTCCCCTAATAGGGGAGGCTTGGTCGGCCTGCGGCCTCCGAAGTGCTATATTCGAGTTGAAAAGATAAGCTTTGTCTTCGCGACAAAGCTTACCACAACACAAACACAAAATAA
>JAJPYP010000085.1 GCA_021204885.1 Prevotellaceae bacterium | reverse complement strand
TCACGATGGGGCAGTTGTAGCTGTTCTGTTCCCCGGCCGCCTTCTCGAAGATGACGAAAGGCATGAAGATGCGGTCCACCCGCTTGGCCAGCAGGTCTTGTATATGGCTGTGCACCAACTTGGCGGGAAAGCAGATATTGTCCGACATCACCATGCGGGCGTTCTTCTCGTACTGCAAGAAGTTGGAGAGGTCGGAGAGCGCCACGCGGATGCCGCAAGCCGTGAAGAGCGCGTGCCAGAAGGGATACTCCTCGTACATGTTCAGGCAACGGGGAATGCCTATGGTAAGCGCGGGACGTTCTATATCAACGTTCCTATTAAAGAGCAGCTCGTTCTTGCGCGTGTAGACGTTCACCCCTTTCGCGCCGCCCGTCTGCCCGTTGGTGAAGACCTTCTCGCAGCGGTTGCCCGAGAAGTAAGCCTTGCCGTTGTCGAAGAGATAACGCACCACAAGGCAGCGGTTGTCGCATCCCTTGCAGTGCAGGAAGCGCGTGGAGTAACGTGCCTTGCCTATCATCTCGTCTAATGTCACTCCTCTTCCGCGATGCTCCCCGGCATAGCGGGCGCACCCGTAGGCACCCATCAATTCGGGTATGTCGCAGCGCGTCACCTCCGCCCCCGTAAGCAGTTCCAAGGCACGCACGATGGCATCGTTGCGCATCGTTCCGCCCTGCACCACGATGTGCTTGCCCAATACCGAAGTGTCCTTCAGCTTGAGCACCTTGTAGAGGCAATTCTTCACCACCGAATAGGCAAGGCCGGCCGCGATGTCGTCCAAGGTAGCCCCTTCGCGCAACACCTGCTTCACTTTGGAGTTCATGAAGACCGTGCAGCGCGTGCCAAGGTCGCAGGGAGCCGCCGAGCGGCAAGCCGCGAGGGCGAAGTCGCCGGCCGTGTAACCCAACGTCTTGGCAAAGGTCTCTATAAAGGAGCCGCACCCTGAGGAGCAGGCCTCGTTGATTTCGATGCGGTCTATCACACCGCCCGTCACGAAGATGGCCTTCATGTCCTGTCCGCCTATATCAAGGATAAACGACACCTCGCGGTTGAAGTGGTGCGCCCCGATGTGGTGGGCGATGGTCTCCACAATGCCCGCGTCGAGCTGGAACGCCGCCCGCACCAAATCCTCCCCGTAGCCGGTGGAGCAGCTGCCTACAATAAAGGGCTGCGTACCCGTCTGGAGGCACTTCGCCTTGAATGCGTTCAGCCCCTCTTCCACCGCCTCGATGGGATTGCCGCCGTTGGCACGGTAGAAGCTGAAGAGCAGCTTGCCTTGGGGGTCGGTCACCACGATTTTGGTAGTCGTGGAACCCGAATCGATGCCTATCAAGACCTCCTGCCGCCCCTGTCGCAACGCCGCCGTCTGTACATGGTAGCGCGACATGCGGGCTTTCCAGCCCTCGTAAGCTTCGGCGTTCTCGAAGATGGGGGCTAAATGGGAGTGTACCGACGCCGGTTGTCGCAGGCCGCTCTCCAAGCGGGCGATGAAGGCAGACAACCCTCGCGCGTCGTCCCCCTCGACGGGCGCGAGCGCGGCACCCAAAGCGGGCAGCAACGTGCCCTTTTCGGGCAGGATGACCTCCTCCTGTCGCAAGCCGAGGTACTCTGTAAAGGCCTTGCGCAGCGCCGGGATAAAGGTGAGCGGCCCGCCGCAAAACAGTACGGGAGCCGTGATGTCGCAGCCGTGGGCCAGCGTCACCACCGTCTGCACGGTCACCGCATGGAATATGGAGGCCGCGATGTTCTCACGGCTCACGTTCTTGGCAATCAAATTCTGGATATCCGTCTTGCAGAACACGCCGCAGCGCGAAGCTATCGGGTAGATGCGGTCGGCCCGCAAGGCCAGCTCGCCCAGCGCGTCCACATCCACCCCAAGGATCACCGCCATCTGGTCGATGAAAGCCCCCGTGCCGCCGGCACAGTTGCCGTTCATGCGCAGGTCGGCGGCCTGTCCGTTATGGAAGAATACCACTTTGGCATCTTCCCCACCGATGTCTATCATGGAGCGGGTACGAGGGTAATAACGGCGGATGGCGTAGGTGGCGGCCACCACCTCTTGAACGAAGGGAAGCGTGTGTGTCTCGGCCACGCCCATGCCTACGGAACCGGTTATGCGCAAGCTCGCCACCTCGTCGCCCACGGTCTCGACAAGCTCTTGCAACAGCTTGACGATAAGCTCTTTGGTTCTGGCATTGTGTCTTTCATACCGTGTAAACAAGAGTTCATCGTTATGGCCTAAAGCGACCATCTTCGCCGTTGTAGAACCTACGTCTATCCCTATTCTAATCATGTTTTAATCACCTCCGTCAAGTTTTGTCATCCCCTCCGTCGTTCCGTTCCCATCATCCCTGAAACCCAATGGGCGTGCAAAGGTAAGCACAACCTTTCAGATATGTTTCCCAACCCACGGGCCGCGCCTTGTTTTTTTACTTTTTATAACGGAAGGTAAAAACACGGTTAATTATGATTAATGAAGAGGCGGACGGCATGGCACCTTGTCGCCTGTAGAAAAGGCTTGCCGAACCCCGCTCCTACAGTGCCACAGCAGGCTCCACGTCCTTTTCCCGCTTTTGGGAAAAAGACAGTAATCCCCGGAAAACATATCTATAATTTTCTTAAAATCTTTTCCAAGAGATATAAGCACAGCATGCACTGAAACCCCTGTTTTAGGCCCGAAACAGGCCCGAAAACAGGCGATATTTGCGGCCGAGGGGACGGTCGGTCGCGAAAATCGCCGTTTTAGAGGCCTATTTTGGTAAATTCAGATGACAACTCTTTGGCTATGTATCGGGTTTGTGATGTGTAATGTAGATGTAATCAAGTTGTTATGGAACGGGATAGACGAAAGGTCGCGTTGGTGGTGGTTACAACAGTTTACAAATCGCCGTTCATGGGAAGGGCTTCCGGAGAAAAAAAGGCACGGAAGCGCCGGGTGTCTTGCCATTCAGGAATGCGGTTTTACCCTCTCCAAAAAGGCACTCAAACGGGTGCCTTTATCAAAAAGAAAGTGTTTTAAAGAAATGGCAAGCATATTGTCATGGCATCGCCCAAATCGCATTGCATACTATCAAATCAATGGGAAGCGCGAAACTGCGGAATGCATTCGTTGCACCCCAAGAAACACATTCGTTGCAACCAAAGAAACACATTCGTGACAACTAAAGAAACACATTCGTTGCAACTAAAGAAACACATTCGTTGCAACCTCATCTCTACAGAGATGACACCTTCATCTCTACATAGATGACCACCTCATCTCTACATAGATGACACCCTCATCTCTATAGAGATGACACCCATAGAAAAGCGTTTCAAGCACCGGCACGAAGCCTTTCCACAGCCCGTACCCATCGCGCTCTATCAAATTCCTTTACCGTTTTTCGCGGAAATCGGGAAGGGGGAATATACAAGAAGCGGAAAGGGAGTGTGTCAAAAGACACAGCCCCTTTCCGCTGTCATGCCGTGCAGGAGAGCCTCTTGTCGGATTCGAACCAACGACCCCGAGATTACAAATCACGTGCT
>JAJPYP010000215.1:1554-3570 GCA_021204885.1 Prevotellaceae bacterium | reverse complement strand
TCTCCTTGGCGGCCTTCGTCTTGGCCATGGGCATGTTGGTGGACAACGCCATCGTCATTGTGGACGGCATCTTGGTGGACTTGAAAGCGGGCAAGCCCCGGCGGGAGGCGTTGACCGCCATAGGCCGGCAGACGGCCATGCCCTTGCTTGGGGCGACATTGATCGCCATCATCGCCTTCTTGCCCATCTTCCTTTCGCCCGATACGGCCGGCGTGTACGTGCGCGACCTCTTCATTGTCCTTGCGGTCTCCCTGCTGCTGAGCTGGGTGTTGGCGTTGGTACATGTACCGCTTATGGCCAACCGCTATTTGCGTCCCGCCTTGGAGGAGGCTTCCGCACGACGTGTCTACAACGGCAAGGTGTATGCCGCGTTGCGGGCTGCCTTGCGCTTCGGGCTGGCGCATCGCTGGAGTTTTGTCTGCACCATGGTGGTGTTGCTGCTCCTGTCGCTTTGGGGTTACCGCTTCACGCGGCAGGGCTTCTTCCCCGACATGGTGTACAACCAGCTGTACATGGAATACAAGTTGCCCGAGGGGAACAACTACACGCGGGTAGAGCATGACTTGGCCGAGATTGAAAGCTATTTGAAAACACGCAAGGAGATTACCCATGTGACCGCCTCCATAGGCGGTACGCCCGGGCGGTATAACTTGGTAAGGAGTATAGCCAACCCCTCATTGGCCTACGGGGAGCTGATTATCGACTTCACTTCGCCCCGCACGTTGGTGCGCAATTTGGACGAGATACAGGATTACCTCACCGCCGCTTATCCCGATGCCTACGTGAAGCTGAAGCGGTATAACCTGATGTTCAAGAAGTATCCCATCGAAGCGCAGTTCTTGGGACCCGACCCGGCCGTGCTGGCCCGCTTGGCCGACAGCGCCCGTGCCGTGATGGAGCGCACGCCGGAAGTGTGCCTCATCACCACCGATTGGGAACCGGCCGTGCCGGTGCTCACGGTGGAGTATGACCAACCCGCTGCACGCGCATTGGGTTTGAGCCGCAACGACGTGAGCGTCTCGCTGCTCTCGGCCACGGGAGGCATCCCTATCGGTTCTTTCTATGAAGGCATACACAAGAACAACATCTACCTGAAAAGTCTCGATGAAAAGGGGAAAGCGGTAGAGGATTTGAACAATGCGCAGGTCTTCTCCTCATTGCCCTCACTGAACGGTTTGCTCACCGAGGAGATGTTGGTGAAGCTGCGGGCGGGTACTTTATCGAAAGAGGACTTGGTGGAGTCGCTCATGGGAAGCACGCCGTTGAAGCAGGTAAGCAAAGGGGTGGATATCCGTTGGGAAGACCCGGTGATACCCCGCTACAACGGGCAACGCAGCCGCCGTGTGCAATGCTCGCCCGCACCGGGCATAGAGACCGAGAAGGCGCGGCAAGCCATCGCCGGGCAAATAGAAAAGATCCCGTTGCCCAAAGGCTATTCCCTGTTGTGGCAAGGTGAGAAGATTGCCAGCGACAAGTCGATGAAATACCTCTTCAAGAACTTCCCGTTGGCCGTCATCCTGATGATTGCCATCCTTATCATGCTTTTCAAGGACTACCGCAAGCCGCTTGTCATCTTCTGCTGCATCCCCATGGTGTTCGTGGGGGTGGTGGCGGTGATGTTGCTCACGGGCAAGGTGTTCAACTTCGTGGCCATTGTGGGTACCTTGGGGTTGATAGGCATGCTCATCAAGAACGGCATCGTGCTGATGGACGAGATTACCTTGCAGCTAAGCCAAGGAGTGGAGCCTGTCACCGCGTTGATTGACAGTGCGCAGAGCCGTCTGCGTCCGGTGATGATGGCCTCGCTCACCACCATCTTGGGCATGATCCCGCTCCTTTCAGATGCCATGTTCGGTTCGCTCGCGGCGGCCATCATGGGCGGGTTGCTGCTCAGTACGGTCATCACCTTGCTCTTCATACCCACGTTATATGCCCTGTTTTTCCACATCAAACAAACCAAAGAATGAAAAAGTCGCTTCTACTACTTGCAGTCGCTTGCTGCTGCCCGACGCTCGT
>JAJPYP010000215.1:0-1454 GCA_021204885.1 Prevotellaceae bacterium | reverse complement strand
GAATGAAAAAGTCGCTTCTACTACTTGCAGTCGCTTGCTGCTGCCCGACGCTCGTCGCGGCACAGGAGGTGCTTACGCTGCAAACATGCCTTGAAATGGCCTTGAAATACAACAAGGAGGTGGCGGCTGCCGCCAAACAGACCGAGAGCGCACGCTATATGGCGGCCAGCTACCGCGCCAACTTCTTCCCCGATTTCAGCGCGTCGGGTACCGCGCTTTACAGCACTGCCGACGGCAGCTTCGGCATAGCCGGCGGTAACCTGCCCACCTTCCTGCCCGATAACGGGGTGCCGGTGGCCACGGGCGGTTATGCTTACTTCCCCGGCATCGACTTGGACTACAGGGTGGGTTGGATGTACACGGGCGGCTTGCAGGTGGACCAGCCCCTCTTCATGGGTGGAAAGATAATGGCCGCCAACAAGATGGCGCGGTTGGGACGGCAGCTGGCCCGGATGAACGAGACCTTGACCGCTACCGAGGTGATTCTCCAGACCAATCAAGCATACGCGCAGGTGGTGAAGGCCACGGAGATGCGGGTGGTGGCCCGGAAGTATGGCGAGGTGTTGGAAGAGTTGATGAAGAATGTGGAGAGTGCCTATCGTAACGGGTTGAAACCGCAGAACGACGTGTTGAAGGTGCAGGTAAAGCTGAACGAGAGCGAATTGGGCATCCGCAAGGCGGAGAATGCGCTGAGGTTGGCCTCAATGAACCTTTGCCGGCTCATCGGCAAGCCGCTCACCGAGGAGATACATGTCTTGGACGACTTTCCCGAAGTGGAAGAGGGCTTGCAGATGCAGGCGTTGGACATTACTTCCCGTCCCGAATACGGCATCTTGGAGAAACAGACGGACATCGCCGGGCAAGAGGTGCGGCTAAGCCGTAGCGAGATGCTGCCGCAGGTGGGCCTTCGCGGCTCTTATAACTATACGCACGGTTTGGAAATCAACGGGCAGAACCTCTTTGATAAAGGATACTTCTCTGTCTTGTTGAACGTGAGCTTGCCCCTTTACCACTTCGGCGGACGCGGCAACAAGGTGCGTGCCGCCAAGGCCCGGTTGGCATTGACGCGCCTGCAACAGGAGAACCTGAACGAGCAGATGTTGTTGGAGTTGACCCAAGCCGCCAACGAGTTGGACGAGGCAAGATTGGAGAGCGATATCGCCGAGCGGTCGCTCGAGCAGGCCGAGGAGAACATGCGCGTGAGCAAGAACCAATATGAGGTGGGGTTGGAGACTTTGTCCGACCACTTGGAGGCGCAGGCCCTTTGGCAACAAGCCTACCAAACCCGTGTAGATGCCCGCTTCAAGCTCTATGTGGGCTATATCGCCTATTTGAAAGCCAGCGGGTCGTTAATTGAATAAAGCACTTCGGAGGCCGTAGCAAGCAGCCCGAAAGGGGCTGCTTACGACTCACGTGTGTAGCTCTTTGCTCCTCCAGTGCGTAGCTCCTTGCTA
>JAJPYP010000001.1 GCA_021204885.1 Prevotellaceae bacterium | reverse complement strand
GGTATTTCATGCGCAGGTCGTCGCCGCCGTCGGTGTTCTCCTCGATGGTGAAGGGTGGTGTCAAGGCCGCGTTGAGCACGGTCAAGGTGGAGACGATGAGTTCTATGTCGCCCGTGGGCAACTGCGGGTTCTTGTTGGAACGCTCGGCCACCGTGCCCGTTACTTGCAGCACGTATTCGCGCCCCAAACGGTTGGCCTGTTCGCAAAGCGAGGCGTCGGTGGCTTCGTTGAATACCAACTGGGTGATGCCGTAACGGTCGCGCAGGTCGATGAACGTCATGCCGCCCATCTTGCGGATGCGCTGCACCCAGCCTGCCAGCGTCACCTGCTTACCCGTGTCGGGGAGACGCAGCTCCCCGCAAGTATGTGTCCTGTACATAATATCTTATTTATAACTATTGCATGTTTGTCTTGTCAAGGAGATGTGTATTCCGACACATCTCCTCTCCTTCGGGGACCTTGCTTAACCACCCCTCCAAACCTCCCCTCATAGGGGAGGCTTGGTCGGCCTAAAGGCCTCCGAAGTGCTTTCCCGTTTCCTTTCCGCCCTGCAAAAGTAGGCAAACTATCCTACATAACCGCCTAATCGGTCAGTTTTTCGTCTCTTTTTTGGAGGGTTTCTTACTGCCCTTGGCCAGCTTCTTCCCGCCGGCGGCTATTATGTTCCCCTTGGCGGCTATCTTGCGGTTGGTTTGGGCAATCTCGCCCACGATGGTCTCGTTGAGTTGCTTCAAGTCATTCAGTACCGTCTGCAAGAGGTGCAACACGTTGAGCGGTTGCTTCTCCACCTTGTCGGGCATGATGACGCGCAGCTTGTTCTGTATGACGTTCACTTCGATGTCCTGCCCCATCATCACGGGGTCTCCGTCGAAATGCACCACGCCCGGCTTGGCACGGTGTATGTGCAGCGAGCGGCACCTTACGGTCTTGATGCGGCTGTTCTGGTCGATGGTCTTGTTGAAGAGCTGGAAGGCGAGCGAGGGCGCGTCGAGCACGGTGAACGGCTCCAAGATGGTCACGTCGAGCAGTCCGTCGGTCACCGTGGCTTGGGGCGTGATGTAGGCGTTGTTGCCATATTGCGAGGCGTTTCCGCAGGCAATCAGGAAGGCTTGGTAGCGCGAGGTGCTCCCGTCGGTCTCCACTTCGTAAGTCTCCGGGCGGTATTTAAGTATCTCCAACAACGCCTTCTCCAAGTAGGTAAGCGGCCCTCTCCTACCCGCTTCGGCGAACTTCAAGCTCACGAAAGCGTCGAAGCCGATGCCGCAGGTGCAAAAGAAAGGCGTGTCGTTTATCTTGCCGTAGTCCATGAAGCCCGTCGCCCCTTCATTGATGACCTCCACCGCCCGCTTGGCCTCCATGGGAACCTGCAAGTGGCGGGCCAAGCCATTGCCCGACCCACAGGGTATGATGCCCAAAGCCGTGGGCGTGTCTACCAAGGAACGGGCCACCTCGTTGATGGTGCCGTCGCCCCCCACGGCCACTACGGCGAAGTAGCGCTCGGCCGCAAGGCGTGCGGCTATCTCCACGGCATGTCCCGCGTAGGCGGTATGGATGATTTCGGGTATGTATATCGCGCGGTCAATCTTCTCGGCCACACACCTCAATACGTGTGCCTTCTCTTGAACGCCCGATATGGGATTGACGATAAAGGCTATCTTTCTTTTGTCTGGATTCTCCATGTGAAGGTTGTTTTCGGTCACTGCCTTGCCTGATAACGCGCCACCCAATCCGTTTCCCTTGGTAAGGCGGACGCAAAAGTAATAAAAAACAGGCTGAATCTTGCTTTATTGGCTTCTTAAAACGTTTCTCATAAGATTTTTTAAAAGTAAAACGGGATATTACCAACAATAATTACTAACTTTGCCCCCTGTTTGAAACGGTATTTTAGATATGGCGACATATCCTGATTACATTATATATCAAGACTTTTAATGAATCTACTTACTCAAAAATTCGCAGGATACGACCTTCCTCAGCAGTACATGGCGCAAGGGGTTTATCCCTACTTCCGCACCATCAACAGCCATCAAGGTACAGAGGTAATGATCGAGGGAAGGAAAGTATTGATGTTCGGCTCGAACGCCTACATGGGTCTTACATACGACCAACGTATCATCGACGCGGCCATTGCAGCCACGAAGAAGTATGGCACGGGATGTGCCGGCTCGCGCTTCTTGAACGGCACGCTCGACATACACGTGGAGTTGGAGAAAGAGTTGGCCGCATTCGTGGGCAAAGACGAGGCGCTGTGTTTCTCTACGGGCTTCACCGTGAACGAAGGCATCATTCCCATGGCCGTGGGGCGTGGAGACTACGTGATTTGCGATGACCGCGACCACGCCTCCATCGTGGACGGGCGGCGGCTTTCGTTCGCCACGCAGCTGAAGTACAAGCACAACGACATGGACGACTTGGAGAAGGAGTTGCAGAAGTGCAACCCCGATGCCATCAAACTCATCGTGGTAGACGGCGTGTTCTCCATGGAGGGCGATTTGGCCAACCTGCCTGAGATCGTGCGGTTGAAGAAGAAGTACAATGCCAGCATCTATGTGGACGAGGCACATGGCATCGGCGTGTTCGGCAAGCAGGGACGCGGCGTGTGCAGCCACTTCGGCGTTTCCGACGACGTGGACCTCATCATGGGTACGTTCAGCAAGTCATTGGCTTCGATAGGCGGCTTCGTGGCGGGCGACAAGGAGGTCATCAACTGGTTGCGCCACAACGCGCGTTCCTATATATTCCAAGCCAGCAGCACGCCGGCAGCTACCGCGTCGGCACGCGAGGCGTTGCACATCATCCAGTCCGAGCCCGAGCGCATAGAGCGTCTCTGGGAGATAACGCACTATGCCTTGAACGCATTCCGCCAGGCGGGCTTCGAGATAGGCGGCACGGAGTCGCCCATCATTCCGCTCTACGTGCGCGACGTGGACAAGACGTTCCGCGTGACGCGCATGGCCTTCGACGAAGGGCTCTTCATCAATCCGGTCATTCCGCCCGCATGCGCCCCGCAAGACACGTTGGTACGTGTGGCGCTCATGGCCACGCACACCAAGGAGCAAGTGGATTATGCCGTGGAGAAGCTCGTGAAGTGCTTCAAGCAGCTGGGTATCCTCGGGCAAGAATAAGCGTTATCCTTAAACAGGCATTTCTATAACTATGCCTCGCTTATATTATCCTATAGGCGAGGCATAGTTGTCTTTATACTTATATATTGATTACTTCGTGGGCGAAGCGTAGTCGCCGTTGTTCAAGTTGCGGTTGTACTGCTTGTCCTTGCCCGACATGAAGTGCCATGCCACGCCAAGCACCACCATGTTCCGGTTGTTGTATATCCACGTGTGGTTGGTGCTTGCCACAGCCATGCCCGGTATGAGCTTGCTCTTGTAGTGGCACGCCTTGCCTATCCAGTAGGCTGACGCGCTGAACTCCCAGCTCTTCCACTTGTAAGAGGTGTCCAAATGGCTGGCCGGCTCTGATTTGGAGCAGTAAGCGCCCGATAGGCTGTAGGCCGGAATGCTGAGCTCGTAAGAGGCCGAGAAGGCTTTGCCGTTATAGGAAAGGCCCACATAGTTACTCC
>JAJPYP010000090.1 GCA_021204885.1 Prevotellaceae bacterium | reverse complement strand
CGTTCCATTTGGTGTGGACATCCAGCTGGACCGACCGCATCATAGGCTACGCCTCCTCGCCCGACCTTATCCATTGGAGCGAGCAACAGGCCATCCCCGTGATGATGCACGAGCCCGAGGCGCACAACTGCTGGGCACCCGAGATATTCTATGACGCGCCGTCGGAGACCTATTACATCTTCTGGGCCACCACCATTCCCGGCCGTCACAAGGAGGTGCCCGTCATAGAGAGCGAGAAGGGACTGAACCACCGCATCTACTATGTAACCACCAAAGACTTCCAGACGTGGTCGGAGACGAAGATGTTCTTCAATCCCGATTTCAGCGTCATAGACGCGACCATCGTGCGCGACCCCGTAGAGGACGACTTGATTATGGTAGTGAAGAACGAGAACTCCCTGCCGGCCGAAAAGAACCTGCGCATCACCCGTGCGAAACATATAGAAGACGGCTTCCCCACGGATGTCTCCCCCTCCATTACGGGCGACTATTGGTGTGAGGGGCCGGCGCCGCTCTTCGTGGGCGACGACCTCTACGTGTACTTCGACAAGTACCGCAACCATGAGTTTGGAGCCGTGTGCAGCCACGACCACGGCAAGACGTGGGAAGACGTTTCCGACAAGGTGTCGTTCCCCTTGGGCATACGTCACGGCACGGCCTTCGCGGTGGACGAGTCGGTACTCGACGCGCTCTTGCAAGTGCACGATTACAACCCCATCATCCCCGATTACATCGCCGACCCGTCGGTATGCAAGTTCGGCGACAACTATTATCTTTATGGCACCACCGACTTGGACGCGGGCCTTACACGTGCCGGCACGCCCGTGGTGTGGAAGTCCAAGGACTTCGTGAACTGGACGTTTGAAGGCTCGCACATCGAGGGCTTCGACTGGACGGAAGGACACGCTTATACCGATGACAACGGGGTGGAGAAGACCGGCTACTACCGCTACTGGGCACCGGGCAAGGTGGTGGAGAAAGATGGTGTCTATTACCTGTACGCCACCTTCGTGAAGCCCGACGGGGACGCACGCACCTACGTGATGACCGCCGACAAGCCCGAAGGCCCGTTCCGCTTCGCTTCCGCCGAAGCTTCCTCTACCGACCCGTTGGATGGCTTCGAGACCTCTTGCATCGCTCCCGATATAGACGGCGAGCCCTTCATCGACGAGGACGGTACACCTTATTTATATTGGCGCCGCCGCATGGCCGCCCGCATGAGCAGTGACCTGCGACACTTGGAGGGCGACACCGTGCAGATGGTGACCGCACGGCAAGGCTACTCGGAAGGGCCGGTGACGTTCAAGCGCAAGGGCATATACTATTATATATATACGCTGAGCGCCAACCAGAACTACGTGAACGCCTACATGATGAGCCGCGAGTCGCCGCTTACGGGCTATGAGAAGCCCGAGGGCAACGACATATTCCTCTTCTCCTCCATCGCCACGGGCGTGTGGGGGCCGGGACACGGCAACGTGTTCTACAATGAGGAGACCGACGACTACATCTTCGTCTACTTGGAGTATGGCGACGGGGGCACTACGCGCCGCGTCTACGCCAACCGCATGACCTTCAACGAGGACGGTACCATCCAAACGCTCGTACCCGACGCACACGGTGTGGGCTACTTGGCAGCCCCTGCCGAGACGCGCGAGAACTTGGCGCCCAAAGCCAAGTTCACGGCTTCCTCCACCTTGGCGGCACGCACCTCGAAGGTGAAGATAGAGACCCGGCCCAACGCGCCGCTACCAGACAAGGCATCCGAGATGCAGGCCGAGCGCACGCACACTTACCAGCCCGCCAATGCGGGCGACCGCTCCAACGGCACCTGCTGGATGGCCGACAACGAAGACGCTTCCCCATGGATTATGGTCGACTTGCGGGAGCCCGTGGAGGTGACCGAGTGCCGTATGGCCTTCGTACATCCCACCGAGGGGCATGCCTGGCACATGGAGAAGTCCTTGGACGGCGAGCAGTGGGAGCCTTGCGACGCGCTCACGCAAGCGACCGCACGCTCGCCCCACGTGGCCCGTGTGGGCGACACCGTGCGTTACCTGCGCCTTACCATCGACCAAGGCGGTGCGGGTCTTTGGGAGTGGAGCATCTACTAAAAGAACTTTGAATGGAGTACATTATGAGCGATATGAATATATTAGTTGAATCTAAATCTTTATCAGTATGCTGAAACGATTGACAGCCGCCATAGCCGTATGCTTGGTGGCAACCGGTTTGTTCGCGCAGCCTTGGTTCAAGGATGCCGACTTGACGCTGACAGGCGCCTATTACTATCCCGAGCATTGGGACGAGAGCCAATGGGAGCGCGACTTCAAGCAGATGCACGAGTTGGGCTTCGAGTTCACCCACTTCGCCGAGTTCGCTTGGGCGCAGTTGGAACCCGAGGAGGGAACGTATGATTTCGATTGGTTGGACAGGGCGGTAGCCTTGGCGGCCAAGTATGACTTGAAAGTGGTGATGTGCACCTCTACCGCCACGCCGCCCGTGTGGTTGAGCCGCAAGTATCCCGAGATACTCATACGGCAGGAAGACGGTACGGTGCTCGACCACGGGGCCCGTCACCACGCCTCGTTCGCCTCGCCGCTCTACCGCGAGCTCTCTTACCGCATGATAGCCGAATTGGCCAAGCACTACGGCGAAGACGAGCGTATCATAGGCTGGCAGCTCGACAACGAGCCGGCCGTGCAGTTCGACTACAACCCTGCCGCCGAAGAGGGCTTCCGCGACTTCTTGCGCGAGAAGTACCACAATGACATCAAGCAGTTGAACGACGCTTGGGGAACCGCCTTTTGGAGCGAGGCCTACCGCACGTTCGACGAGATAACCCTGCCCAAGCGGGCGCAGATGTTCATGAACCACCACCAGATATTAGACTACCGCCGCTTCGCCGCCAAGCAGACCGACGACTTCCTTGACGGGCAGTGCATGGTCATCCGCCGGTATGCCAAGAACCAGTGGGTCACCACCAACTACATCCCCAATTACGAAGAGGGACACATCGGCGGCAGCCACACGCTCGACTTCCCAAGCTATACCCGCTACATGGTCTATGGCGACAACGAGGGCATAGGTCGCCGCGGCTACCGTGTGGGCAACCCCTTGCGCATCGCCTTCGCCAACGACTTCTTCCGCCCCGTGCAAGGCACCTACGGCGTGATGGAGTTGCAGCCCGGGCAAGTGAATTGGGGCGACATCAACCCGCAACCGCTGCCGGGAGCCGTCAGGTTGTGGTTGTGGAGCGTCTTTGCGGGGGGAAGCGACTTCATCTGCACCTACCGTTACCGCCAACCGCTCTATGGCACCGAGCAGTACCACTACGGCATTGTGGGCACCGACGGTGTGACGGTGACCCCCGGCGGATATGAATACGCCCGGTTTATGCAGGAGATCAAGGCGCTTCGCGGACACGCCGCCGCCCGCGAGGTGAAGCCGGCCGAGTACTTTGCCCGCCGCACCGCCATCCTCTTCAACCACGAGAATTCGTGGAGCATCGAAAGGCAGAAGCAGAACAGCACATGGGACACCATGGGCCACATCGACAAGTATTACCGCACGCTCAAATCGTTCGGCGCACCGGTGGACATCATCGACG
>JAJPYP010000271.1 GCA_021204885.1 Prevotellaceae bacterium | reverse complement strand
TCGACGACATCTTCGAGCTCTTACCCGACGAGGAAGAGGAGGTTGATTGATGCCTACCCAAAGATGAAATGAGATACCTTTTTATTATAAGGACAGGCATGTTGCTCACGGTAGCGACATGCCTTTCTTTTTGCACCAAACGACAGCCTGTACGGGTTACCGGGCCGGCATTGGAATGCGTGGTGATGCAGGTGGACAGCGGCTATGGCTATGCCATCTTGCACGGAAAAGACACGCTCATCTTGCAGCCTTTCATCCCGGCAGTGGGTAAGAGACGCCCTTTTGCCAGCGAGGAGGACGCCCGTACAATCGGCAAGCTGGTCATGGGGAAAATGGCGGGGGCGGAACTGCCCACCGTTACCTCCGAAGAGATTCAAGCGTCGGGCATCGAGGTGCGCTGACTTTTTAAACGACGATAGAAAATGATGGATTATCAAATAGCCATTATAGGCGGAGGCCCTGCGGGTTATACGGCCGCCGAAACCGCCGCAAAGGCGGGACTGAGTGTGATACTGTTCGAGAAGCGGGGTTTGGGCGGTGTCTGCCTGAACGAAGGGTGCATCCCCACGAAGACCCTGCTCTATTCGGCCAAGTGCTATGACAGCGCACGCCATGCTTCGGCATACGCGATACGGGTGCCTGAAGTCTCCTTCGATCTGCCCAAGATCATCGCACGCAAGCAAAAGACGGTGCGCAAGCTGGTGTTGGGCATCAAAGGCAAGTTAGCGAAATACGGCGTAACTGTGGTAGCGGGCGAAGCCACTATCCTCGACACCACGCATGTGCAATGCGACGAGACGGTCTATACCTGTGCCAACCTGTTGCTCTGCACCGGGTCGGAAACTTTCATTCCACCCATACCGGGCATTGAGATTGTACCCTATTGGACGCACCGCGAAGCCTTGGACAGCAAGGAACAGCCCGCTTCGTTGACCATCATCGGGGGTGGAGTCATCGGCATGGAGTTCGCCTCCTTCTTCAACAGTCTGGGGACAAAAGTCACGGTCATCGAGATGTTAGACGAGATATTGGGCGGAATGGACAAGGAACTGTCGGCTCTGCTCCGTGCGGAATATGCCAAACGGGGCGTCACCTTCCTTACCGGCACGAAAGTGGTTTCCGTGGAGAACGGCATACGGGTGAACTACCTCACCGCTGCCGGCGAAACGGGCAGCGTGGTGTCTGAAAAGCTGTTGCTCAGCGTGGGCCGTCGACCCGTATTGAAAGGATACGGGTTGGAGAACCTTGGGCTGGAACGGACAGAACGCGGACAAATCGTTGTCGACAACCGGATGCGCACCTCCGTGCCCGGTGTCTATGTCTGCGGCGACTTAACGGGCTTCTCCATGCTGGCACATACGGCCGTGCGCGAAGCGGAGGTGGCGGTGCATGCCATCTTGGGCGAGGAGGACACCATGAGTTACCGCGCCATTCCGGGTGTGGTCTACACCAATCCCGAGATAGCGGGTGTGGGGGAGACGGAAGAGCGCTTGCAAAAGCATGGCATCGCCTACCGCAGCGTGAAACTTCCCATGGCTTATTCAGGCCGATTCGTAGCGGAGAACGAAGGGGTGAACGGCGTATGCAAGCTGCTGTTGGGTGAAGACGACACCATCTTGGGAGCACATGTATTGGGCAATCCTGCCTCTGAAATCATCACCATGGCAGGCATGGCCATAGAATGGAAACTGACTGCCAAGGAGTGGAAAAAGAGCGTCTTCCCCCATCCCACGGTGGGCGAGATATTCAAAGAACTGTTGTCGTAACATTGCGCCTTTAAGCGACAGCCGTCAATCATATAGACGCATTTACCCGTAGGCCATGAAGCGTTTTCTGTTGATTCTTGCACTCTGCTTGCCCCTTGCGCCCTTTACAGCCGCGCAGTCTACAGCAACTCAAGCCTACGCTTCTCGGCTTGACAGCATCGTGGCACGGCATTTGCCTGCCGGTTCCCATGCGGGTGTCTGCATATACGACTTGACGGCCGGTGAGAGGCTATATGCTTGGCAAGCCGACAAGCTCTCCCATCCTGCCTCCACCATGAAACTGTTGACGGCCGTCACGGCCTTGGCCCAAGCTGACGGAGATGCCCCTTTCCGCACCGAGGTGTGGTACAAAGGGAGTGTAGAGCGCGACACGCTGCGGGGCGACCTCTATGTGGTGGGCGGATTCGACCCGGAGTTTGACGACGCGGCATTGGACTCGCTGACTGCCTTGGTGGCACGGCTTCCTTTCAAGGTAATAGCGGGCAAGGTTTATGGAGATGTCTCCATGAAAGACTCTCTCTACTGGGGAAGCGGCTGGCTGTGGGACGACACGCCTGACGCATTCCAGCCCTATCTCTCCCCGTTGATGCTCGCCAAAGGAGCAGTAACGGTGAAGGCCGTACCTATGGAAGCGGGCAAGCGGGCGCGGCTGACAGTGGTTCCTCAATCCACTTACTATACTTTAATCAACAAAACCGTAAGCCGCACCCCTTCCGCCGGAGGTTTTAAAGTGACGCGCAACTGGTTGGAGAACGGCAACGAAGTGACGGTATCGGGCAACGTGGACGCCACACGCACCGGCTCGGTGAACATCTACCCCTCGCAAGACTTCTTCATGCAGACGCTCGTGGATCGCTTGGAACAAAAGGGCATCCGCTGCCCCAAGGGATATGGCTTCAAGGAGCTGGCCGACAAAAGGAATGCCACAAAGATAGGGGAGCATCTCACCCCGGTAACGGCAGTACTGGAGAAGATGCTCAAAGAGAGCGAGAACGTGAACGCCGAGGCCATGTTGTGCCGTTTAGGAGTACAGACAACGGGCAAGAAGCGGGTATCGGCAAAAGAGGGGCTCGATGCCGTGCGCCGTTTGATGACCGCATTGGGCTATGACCCCAAGCGCTATCGCATAGCCGACGGATGCGGACTCTCCAACTACGACTACATCTCGCCCGAACTGCTGACAGCTTTCCTGCAATACGCTTGGTCGCGACCCGACATCTACCGCAAGCTCTATGCGGCATTGCCGGTGGCCGGCATGGACGGCACGCTGAAAAACCGCATGAAAGGCTCGGTCGGCTACCGCAACGTACATGCCAAAACAGGCTCCTTTACAGGCATCAACTGTCTGGCAGGGTATATGAAACTGAAAAACGGACACTTGGCCGCCTTTGCCATCATGAACCAAGATGTATTGCAAGGCAAGGAGGCACGCGCTTTCCAAGATGCAGTGTGTGAGGCGGCCATCACCTTGGCAGGTGAGTAGCTTACTTCTGGTCCCTGTACTGTGCTGGCGACATGCCCAAATGCGCCTTCACGTACTTCCCGAAGAAAGACTGATTGGAGAAGTTGAACTCCTCGGCAATTTCTTTGATTGATTTCTCCGAATGCTTCAAACGGAACTTGATGTGTTCCATGGCCGCCTTGTTGATGAGTTCTATCGGCGTATGCCCGCTGGCCTGCTTGATGACCTTGGAGAAGTGCTTGGGACTGTAACACAAGGCATCGGCATAGTAAGTCACCGAACGGTGCATGCCGTTGTCTTGGGAGAGCATCTCGGCAAACCTTCGGAAGATGTAGTGTACCTGACGGGCTACCTCTTTGGGCTCTTCCTGGTTACTGTTGGTGGCCAACTCTTGGCTGA
>JAJPYP010000178.1 GCA_021204885.1 Prevotellaceae bacterium | reverse complement strand
CTTTTGCCGCTATGTTCCTAATTTTCAACGATATATTTATCGGCTTATATCGAACTCACGTTAACATTGATTTATGTAGGGACTGCAATATTAACCAAATGGGCTGACCTTGCAATGCAACGTCAGCCCTAAATTTATACTCCCTCATGAAAGTTTTATCGGACACCAATGAAATAAAAATGGGCAGGACTCGGAACAGAGTCCTGCCCATTTGGGTATTGTATCACTTACGCTTCTTGGAATGCCTCACTTCACCGGCACCTCCTCCCCGTCATCCAAGGGGAAGACCTCTTGCAGGTAGATGGCGTCGAGGCTCCAGATGGCGGTGTTGTTGGTGGTGATGTCGGGGTACTCTATGATGGGAGCGGGGACCTCGGGCGGCAGGATGGTGTTGATGACGAAGGGCGGAGCTACGGTGGTCTCCAAGCGGTTCATCAAGTCGTTCCAAGCGTCGAGGGCAAGGCTCTTGTCGCGCAAGTGGTAGGCGGCGTAGCCTTCCAAACGCGATATGCGGAAGCGGTTGTGGTTCAACTCAAGGGACTTGTGCTTGTAATTGAGCGCCAAGTCCAGCCAAGCGTCATTCCACTCGGGCAGGTTGATCATGCGCATCATCTCGTTCATCACCTCGAAGCCGCCCATGATGACCATCAGGTGGTTGGTGGTCTGCAACGTGGGGTCGCACTCGGTGGTGATGATACCCGTAGCCGGGTCATATCCCAATGCCAACGGACCGGTGAAGAGACGGCTGGGCAAGCCCACGATGCTCTTCATGCCGGTGATGATCTTGTCGCGGTAAGCGGTGTTGCCGGTACGCTCCCACTCGGTCATCCAGTTGCCCGCGTAAGAGAGCCAGTCGGGGCCGAAGCGCAAGCGGGCGGGCGCGGTGCAGGGATACAAATCGCGCGGCTCGGCCAAGCGCATCGGGTCAAGGGTATAGAGCATCTGGTCGGCATCGGTCACCTCGTGCATCAAGTCGCCGCTACGCTCGTCGGTGGTCAGGTAGTAGTAGAAACGGTTCCAAGCCGCTTGGCTGATGCGTCCCTCCTTGGCACCGCATCCCCAGTGGCTCACGTTGTGGCGGCTGCCCAACATGGCATTGGGGCCGATGTGGTAGACGTCGGTCTCGGTGGTGTGGCGCGTCATGGCTTCGGCCATCTTCCAGATGTCGGCGCGGCCGCTGCGCAGGAAGTTGTACCACAGCCACATGTTCGAGGCCAACTCGGTGTTGTCCCAAGCATAGCCGCCCACGTCGTAACGCCACTCGTGGCGCACGGGGTCGTAGGTGTGCATGATGTCGCCGAAGTTCCAGAAGCCATACCACTTGTTCTGCTCGATGGCGTTCTGGTAAAGGGAGATGTAAGCGTCCAACCTGTCCTCTACCACGCTGCGGAACGGCGTGGTGCGGTCGGGCAGGCTCCATACGCCGAACGCCTCGCAATCGTGCAGATAGGCGGGCTCGGGCATCAAGCGTGCCGTCTCGGCCACTTGCCGTGCCTTGGCGGCGAAGTCGGCCTTGCCTGCATATCCGCCTTGCGGAACAAGCGTTAGCGAAGTGGTGTGGGCAATGCCGTAAGGCGTGCTCATGCCCTCTTGCACATCCTCGTAGCTGGCCTCCAAGTCGTGTGCCACGTTGTCGTAGTGGCGCAAGTCCATCGGCTCGGCATCGGGGCTCCACAACCATATCGTTACGGTGGCGGCATCGCTCTTGGCACCCGATACCTCGAACGAAGAGGGATAGGACTGCCAGAAGTTGCGCAACGCTACACCCATACCGCCCGATACATCGCCTACAAAGGCATAGCCGCCGGCACGGTTGCCCGAGAACGTCCCTATCCAAGGATTGTTCGCGTTGGCCCGCTTGCGGATGGAGAAGCCGTCGGCATTGAGTTGCGACAGACGGTAGCCGTCCCATGCGGCCCAGTTGTCGATGAGCGAGCGGTTCTTCGCGTCGAACTCCTCATAGTCGGGAATGCGCACGCCCTGCATCTGCTGCTGTTGCAGCGTGTTGTCGCCGTTCAGGTTGAGCACGCGGCGGCCCACCAACGGCTTCACCGGCTCGCTCCACACGCCGCCGTCGTCGCAAGAGAACGCCACGTGGCGGTTATACAACGCTTCGCGGAAAGGCACGTCCATGCGCACACCAAGGGAGTTGATGAAGTCCTTGTCTTGGTCGCCGTCGAAGATGAAGCTGTGCACCATCTCCACACGCTCGCTGCCTGCATAGAAGTAGAGGCGCACCACGAAGGGCAACCATTCGCGTCCGTCGGCACCTTTATGCACGCCCTCTATCTTCACCAACGCGCGGATGTTGCCCGCCCGTTCCACCGTGGCCTTGGTTACCTCGCCGGTATAGGAAGCGAAGGTAAGCTCGCTCACGTCCTCGTTCATGGGCTGGCTCTGCGTGCTGCACACCAAGCGGGCATGCTCGCCCACATTCACGCCGTTATAGAGCAGTTTGTCTATCAGGTAGGCACCGCTGCGCGGAATGTATGCCGTCAATACGCCCGTCTCCACGGTGATGGCCTCATCGCTCTCCGTCACGTTGATGGTCTGTGCGGGAGCCGCCGCCGTTACACCGGCAGCCGCCTTGTGCAACGTGAAGCTGTCCGACTTGCCGGGCACTACGCCTGCCACGGCACTCCACTTCACCGAGCCGTCGGGCCAAGAGGCCAATGTCCATGTCTCGATGGGCACTTCCTCACCGCCGGCCGATACCAACTGCAAGGCATCCTGCGGATAGACCTGCCCCTCATCGAAAGGCACGCCGAAGCTGATGGTTTGCGACAAGTCGGGCGTATCGCCAATCCAGTGCAGCGGCACTTCACTTACGCTCCAAGGCCGGCACGTGTAGTTGAAATTGGCAATCCTTGTGCGCGACTCTGTGGTGCGGAAGCCGAACCAACCTTCCGTATAAGGCGCGGCATCGCGGAAGTCGACCAACCGCTCGCCGTCTATATAATAGCTGATGTGGTGGTTCTCGCTCGTAATCTTCACGTGGTACCAATGGTTGGCTTGCAGCAGGTGCGCCTCGTCCGTGTACTCCTTCAAGATAGCGGGACGTGCCGCCTCATCGGCAATGCCCGCCTCGTTGCCGTCGTAGCGGCGGAAGCGCGTGGTGGTATTGCCGTTACCCCCATACCCCAAGTAGTAGAGCTGCAAGGAGTAGCTGTTCACGAATACGCCGCCGCGCCAATCGGCACGCTGCATGATGTCCTCGGGCGCTTGCGGGTCGCTTGCCATCCAGAAGCAGTTCAAGTCGCTCAAGCGGTCGGCATCCGTCTCCTTCATCACACAGGCATCGTACTCAATGGTGACACGCCCCGCCATCTTCTCCTGCCGCCACAGCGTCAATCCCTTGGGCGCGACAATCTCGGTGGTATCGCCATTGATGAAGTTGACCTTGTAATCGGGCGATTCCGATTCTACCTTCCAATAGGTATCGAAGTCGCGGGCATTCAAGCCCGACACGTTGTCCTGCGCCTTGGCCGTGAAGCAACCGAGCAGGAACAAGCACAAAAGCAGATTTCTCATGGTTGATGTTCTTTTATAGAGTTGTTTCAATATCCCTTTAACAGCCGTGGGGGGGGGGGGGGGGGGCCCGGCCGCGGGGGGGCCCCACCCAGGGAGAGT
>JAJPYP010000071.1 GCA_021204885.1 Prevotellaceae bacterium | reverse complement strand
GGGCGAAGATGCTCAAGTCGCGGTAGCGGCGGAAGCGGTCCTTGCGCTTGCGCAGCGTCTCGGTGAGTTGCGACTGCGAGTAGGTATAGTTGGCCGGCAACAGGTCGGTGATGCTGCTCGAAGTCCAGTTGCCGTTCACCGCGTCCTTGTAGGCGTTCGCATAGTCCTTGTACATGTTGCCGTTCCACGTCAGCGCGTAGGCACAACCCGCGAAGCCTCCGTAGAAGATGGGCAGTTTCCAGAACTTGCGGTTGTATATCTGCCCGCCTCCCGGAATGACCAATGCCAACCAAGTGGCCTTGGTGGGGTTGGGTATCCATACGTCTTGCGGCACCGTCACCGCCAAGCTGTCGGGCAGTTCGGCCAGTTCCTCGGGCGAGGCCAGCTCCTGCAACTTCATTCCGTTGGCGGCTGCGATGCTGTCGGCCACAAGGCGGTCGGCCTCCATCAGGCTGTCGGCCATTAGCTTGCCCGCCGCCAAGAGGCTGTCCACCTCGGCCGGCTGCAAGGTGCGGCGCAAGCTGTCGGCCCCTACGGGAAGTACGCCCGCTTGCAGGCTGTCCAAGGCTTGCAAGCCCTCGGCCACCTTCAAGCTGTCGGCCGCCACGGGGTTACCCGCCGCTTGCAGGCTGTCGACAAGTTGGTTTGATTGTTCGGCACGCTTGGTGGCCGCGCGAGGACGGTCTTGCCCGTACATGGCCACGCCCGCCGCCTCCATGAAGCAGAGCAGCAGGGCCATGCAGGCAATGACTATATTCCTTTTCGCCGCCATCTATTTTTTCAGTGAATCAAGGATGCCGATGATTTGTTCCAGCTCCTCCTCGTTGGCGAAGAGAATGCTGATTTTCCCTTTCCCTTTGCGCGTACAGGCTAACTCCACCTTGGCGTTGAAGAACGTGGATAGCTGCTGTTGCAGCGCGTTGTACTCTTGGGGCATGCGGGCACGTTTCGCGGCGGTTTGGGGCTTGCCGGATTCCGCCTGTTTCCCCGCCTGTTCCAGCTCCTTTACCCGTTGCTCCACCTTGCGCACGGAGTAGCCGTTCTTCACCGTCTCCTCGAAGAGCTTCATCTGTAGCTTGGGATTGCCCAAGGCGATGAGCGCACGGGCATGCCCCATCTCGATCTCCCCGTTCTGCAAGCCCATCTGTATGGGGGCAGGCAACTTGAGTAGCCGTAAATAGTTGGCTATGGTGGCCCGCTTTTTGCCCACCCGCTCGCTCAAGCGTTCTTGGGTGAGTCCGTATTGGTCCAGCAAGTGCTGGTAGGCAAGGGCTATCTCCACCGAGTTCAGGTCTTCGCGCTGTATGTTCTCGATGAGCGCCATCTCCATCACGTTCTCGTCGTCGGCCGTGCGGATGTAGGCGGGAATGGACTCCAATCCCGCCAATTGCGAGGCGCGGAAGCGGCGCTCGCCCGCAATGATCTGATACTCCTCGTCGCTCACCTTGCGCAAGGTAATCGGTTGGATGATGCCTATCTCGGCTATGGAGTTCGCCAGCTCCTGCAAAGCGTCGGGGTCGAACTCGCGGCGCGGCTGGTTGGGGTTGACGTGTATCTTCGAGAGTGCGATTTCATTGATGGAGGAGGAGCCTCCCGTCTGCACCTCGTCCATCGAGAGCAGGGCATCCAGCCCGCGTCCCAACACATTCCTTTTCATATTCTCTTCACTGTCTCCTCTCTTCGCTTTCCACCCGCTTCAGGCACGTTGCCCGCGCCGGCGGCGGGATGAATTCATTCCTTGTTTCTCTCTATAAGTTCCTTGGCCAGTGCAAGGTGGTTCTTGGCACCCGTTGAGTCGGCGTCATACAAGATGGCGGGCAACCCGTAGCTGGGCGCCTCGCTCAACTTCACGTTGCGCTGTATCACGGTCTTGAACACCAACTCTTGGAAGTGGCGTTTCACCTCATCGTATATCTGGTTGGCCTGGCGCAGGCGCGAGTCGAACATCGTGAGCAGGAAACCCTCTATTTCCAATGCCGGGTTCAGCCGCGCCTTGATGATCTTGATGGTGTTCAGCAGCTTGCTGATGCCCTCCAAGGCGAAATACTCCGCCTGCACGGGGATGATGACCGAGTCGGCCGCCGTAAGGGCGTTGACCGTAATCAGCCCTAACGAGGGCGAGCAGTCTATCAAGATGTAGTCATACTCCCCTTTAAGCGGCGCAAGCACCTTGCCCATCACCTTTTCCCGCTCCTTCATCTCCAACATCTCTATCTCGGCACCCACCAAGTTGATGTGCGAGGAGACCACCTTGAGCGTCTCCAATTGCGTGTCGTGTACGGCCTGCCGCACGTCGGCACCGCTCACGAGGCACTCGTACAAGGTGCACCCCGCCTGCTTGATGTCTATGCCCAAGCCCGAGGAGGCGTTGGCTTGCGGGTCGGCGTCGACCACGAGCACGCGCTTCTCCAACGTGGCTAACGAAGCTGCCAAGTTGATGGTGGTCGTCGTCTTTCCCACGCCCCCTTTTTGGTTCGCCAAAGCGATGATTTTTCCCATAACTAAAATCCTTTACCCGCTGCAAAATAAGCGATAAATGTTGAACGGGGCAAAAATATGGTCAATTATATTGGTAAAAGGGCATGGTGATGTGTCAAAAGACACATCACCATGCCGTTCCCCTCTATCGTTTCTCGGGCACCTGCTCCAACGTGGCCATGATGAAGCTGTAGAACTTGGCCACCGAAGGCACGTAGACGCGCTCGGCGGGCGAGTGCGGCGAGCGCAGCGTGGGTCCTACGGATATCATGTCCAATCCCGGATGGGTAGCTCCGATGATGCCGCATTCCAATCCCGCGTGCACCACCTTCACGGTGGGTTCCGTGCCGAACTGTTGCAGGTACGATTGCTTCATGGCCTTCAAGATGGGAGAGTCCACATTGGGCTGCCAGCCCGAATAGGCACCGCTCATCTCCACCTTCATGCCGGCCATGGAGAAGCAGGCCGCGAGGCTGTCGGCACGGAAGTCCTTCATCGTCTCCGACGAGCTGCGTGCCAAGATGCACACCTCGGCCTTGCCGCCGCCAATGGATACGATGGCCAAGTTGGACGAAGTCTCCACGGTGTCGGGAATGGTGGGAATCATGCGCATCACGCCGTCTTGAATGGCCATGAGCACGTTCACCATGTTGTCCTGTATCTCCTCGGGCACCACCGTGGCGGGCGCTTCCGTCTCTTCCAAAAGCAGGGTAACGCCGCTCTCTATGGGCGCGTACTCGGCACCTATTTGCGCCTCATATTGGGCGATGTACTCCTCCAACCCGTCCATGTCTTCGGGGTTGAAGAGCAGCACGGCCGTGGCCTCGCGCGGAATGGCGTTGCGCATGTTGCCGCCCTTGTAGCAGGCTAACCGGCAGTCGAACTCCATGAGCAAGTCGTGTACCACACGTGCCATGAGCTTGTTGGCGTTGGCCCGTCCCTCGTTGATTTCCAATCCCGAGTGGCCGCCGCGAAGCCCTTTGAGCGTCAGCTTGCGGGCCGCCAACCCTTCGGGAGCCGGCTCCTCTTTATATTCCAATGTGGCCGTCACGTCCACGCCGCCGGCGCAGCCTATGTAAAGCTCGCCCTCCTCTTCCGAGTCTAAGTTCAGCAGGATATCTCGTTTCAGTGTGCCCGGTTTCCGCCCGAACGCGCCGTACATGCCGGT
>JAJPYP010000270.1 GCA_021204885.1 Prevotellaceae bacterium | reverse complement strand
GAACAGACCCTGCCGAAGCGCTTGAACAGACCCTGCCGAAGCGCTTGAACAGACCTTGCCGAAGCGCTTGAACAGACCCTGCCGAAGCGCTTGAACAGACCCTGTCGAAGCGCTCCGACAGGCCTGCCGAAGCGCTTGCATAAAACAAGGGAAGCGCTTCCAAAGATTGCATGGAAGCGCTTCCCTTCTATACCTGAATCCTCTGTTTGTAGAGAGGCCTTTACCTGTCCTTACCCGTTCTTCAACCGCTCGTGCATGGCTGCCGCCGCACGCCGCCCGTCGCCCATGGCAAGGATGACGGTGGCTCCGCCACGCACGATGTCGCCGCCGGCATAGATGGTGGGAATGGAGGATTGCATCCGCTCGTTCACCACGATGGTATTCTTGCGTCCCAATTCCAATCCCTTGATGGATTTGGGCACGATGGGATTGGGCGACACGCCCACGGCCACGATGGACTGGTCAATGTCCAGCGTTACGGTGGCTCCCGGTATGGGCACGGGGCTGCGGCGGCCGCTGGCATCGGGTTCGCCAAGGGTCATCTTTTGCAGCACGACTTGCTTTACGGCCCCCTTTTCATCGGCGATATACTCGATGGGGTTGTGCAGTGTCATGAACTCGATGCCCTCTTCCTTGGCGTGCTTCACCTCTTCCAACCGTGCGGGCATCTCGGCCTCGCTGCGGCGGTAGACGATGCGCACCTTCTCCGCGCCGAGCCGCTTGGCCGTGCGGCAGGAGTCCATGGCGGTGTTGCCGCCACCTACCACGATAACGCTCTTGGCCGGGTTGATGGGGGTATCGGTATCGGGGTTGGAGGCATCCATAAGGTTGACGCGCGTCAGGTACTCGTTGCTCGAAAGGATGTTCACGCTGTTCTCGCCGGGAATGCCCATGAAGTTGGGCAGTCCGGCTCCCGAGGCGATGAAGACGCCTTTGTAGCCTGCCTGTTCCAACTCTTCTTCACTGAGGCTCTTGCCGATGATACAATCCTTGACGAAACGTACGCCCATCTTCTCAAGGTTGCCTATCTCCACGTCGACTATCTTGTTGGGCAAGCGGAACTCCGGTATGCCGTATTTCAGCACGCCGCCAATCTCGTGCAAGGCTTCGAATACGGTCACGTCATAGCCGTTCTTGGCCATGTCGCCGGCAAAGCTCAAGCCTGCGGGGCCGGAACCCACGACGGCTACCTTGATACCGTTCTTGGGGGCCAAGTCGGGCATGATGGTCTGTCCGCTCTCGCGCTCGTAATCGGCCACGAAGCGTTCCAAATTGCCTATGGCTACGGCCTGCTCGCCCATCTTCAAGTGGATGCAACGGCTTTCACACTGTTTCTCCTGCGGGCAGACGCGGCCGCACACGGCCGGCAAAGAAGAGGTGTGCTTCAAGACACGGGCGGCTGCCAAGAACTCTCCGCGCTCCACGTTCTTGATGAACGAGGGAATGTCGATGCTCACGGGGCAACCCTCCATGCAGGTGGGTTTGGCGCAGTCCAAGCAACGTTTGGCTTCGGTCAAGGCCTGCTCCTTGGTGTAGCCTACATTCACCTCTTCGGTGCGTGTGGTGGCACGGTAGACGGGGTCTAATTCGTTCATGGGGCAACGGCCGATGGCGGTGCGCTCCTTGGCTTTCATGCTTTTGCGCAGGGCATCGCGCCACGGGGCCTTGCGGTCGAGCAGCGCTTCGATGGGGGCTGCGACGGCCTCCGTGTGGCCGGTTGTCTCTTGCTGTAATGTGGATGCCTTTAGAGCGGGCTGTGGTTTCGATTCGATGGGAGCCGCCTCTTCCAAGTGCGCGGTGAAGCGTTCCATCTCCTCTTTCTCCACACCCTTGAAGGAGCCCATGCGCTTGAACATCTCGTCGAAATCCACTTGGTGTCCGTCGAACTCGGGACCGTCCACGCAGACGAACCTTGTCTTGCCGCCCACGGTGATGCGGCAGGCACCGCACATGCCGGTACCGTCTACCATGATGGTGTTGAGCGACACGTCCGTGGGGATGTCATACTTCTTGGTGAGCAGGCAGCAGAACTTCATCATGACGGCCGGGCCGATGGCGAAGCATTTGTCTACCTTTTCTCTTAGGATGGCTTGCTCGATGCCTTGGGTAACGAGGCCTTTCTGCCCGTAGGAGCCGTCGTCGGTCATGATAATCACGTCATCGGACGACCGGCGCACCTCCTCTTCCAAGATAATCAGCTCCTTGCTGCGTCCGGCCAAGATGGAGACCACGCGGTTGCCCGCTGCCTTGAGGGCTTGGATGATGGGAAGCATCGGTGCGATGCCCACCCCGCCACCGGCGCAGACCACGGTGCCGAAACGTTCGATGTGCGTGGCTTGTCCTAACGGGCCCACCACGTCCATGAGACAATCTCCCGCCTCAAGGCGGCAAAGCTTGGTGGAGGAGACGCCCACGGTCTGTACCACGAGGGTGATGGTGCCTTGCTTCACATCGGCCGCCGCTATGGTCAAGGGAATGCGCTCGCCCTTCTCGTCCACACGGACGATGACGAAGTGGCCCGCCTTACGCGAGCGTGCGATAAGAGGCGCTTCCACCTCCAAACGGAATACTTTCTCTGAAAGCTGTACTTTGTTTATTATCTTGTTCATTGTTCTAATGGGTTTGTACACCGGGCAGGCCAGTGTACCGTTATCGGTTGCAAAGATAGGGGTTGTGTCAAAAGACACAACCCCTTATATGTTCCTTTTCCATGCAGGGCTTTATTGGATGCCTCTTTCACGGAGTTTCAACTGCCAGTTCCATGCGGAACGGAGCGTGTCTTCCATGCTGGTCTCGGCTTTCCAGCCCAGCTCTTTGTTGGCCAGCTCGGGATTGGCCCAAACTTGCTCGATGTCGCCCGCACGGCGGCCGGCAATCTGGTAGTTCAGCTTCACGCCGGTGGCCGTCTCGAAGATGTGGATGAGTTCCAGTACGGAGAGTCCGCGGCCGGTACCGATGTTGAACACCTCTACCTGTGCTTTCTGCTTCTTCTCGAGGATGCGGTTGATGGCTACCACATGTGCCTTGGCCAAGTCTACTACGTAGATGTAGTCACGGATGCAAGAGCCGTCGGGCGTGTTGTAGTCGTCGCCGAACACGCTCAGCTTCTCGCGGATGCCGATGGCGGTCTGCGTGAGGAAGGGAATGAGGTTCTGAGGCACGCCGTTGGGCAACTCGCCTACCAATGCGGTGGGATGTGCGCCAATGGGGTTGAAGTAACGCAGCAGGATGGCGTTGATAGGTGCGCCCGAGGTGACCGTATCGCGGATAATCTGCTCGTTGATCTGCTTGGTGTTGCCGTAGGGCGATTCGGCCTTCTTGATGGGGGCCTTCTCGGTAACGGGCAGCTCGTCGGGCTGGCCGTAGACGGTGCACGAGGAGGAGAACACGATGCCTTCCACGCCATGCTTGGGCATCAGCTCCAACAGGTTCACCAAGGAGCCGATGTTGTTGCGGTAGTAGAGCAGGGGCTTCTGCACGGACTCGCCCACTGCCTTGCTGGCGGCAAAGTGGATGACGGCCTTGATGCCTTTATACTTGGTGAAAACGGCGTCCATACCGTCATAATCCAAGCAATCCAACTTCTCGAACGCGGGACGGATGCCCGTCACCTTCTCGATGTTGTCTACCACGTCGGCACTGGAAT
>JAJPYP010000044.1 GCA_021204885.1 Prevotellaceae bacterium | reverse complement strand
ATATATTGCATTTATTCGTTTAAAGCGTTTTACAAAGCGCGTCCGCATCAGGTGGCATACAATTGTGAATGGTGGCGGGTTGCACTCTATGTTTTAATATAATCGGTTATTTATCAATATATTATATGGTTTCATTAAATCATTTCATGCATTCGGTGTAGGGCTGTTATATAGGTTTGTACAACTGTTATGCATAACAATCGTAATATTAGATACACAATTGTGAATTTGTAATTTTTCTGTTTGTGATTTGCTTTTGTGATTTATTCTTTTCAACTTTGTAATCTCAATACAAAAGTGAATGCAATTGTAAACAGATACCTTTTTATGGATATACGAGACAGAATAAAGCAGATTATGGAACGCGAAGGGCTTGCAGCGGGCGTTTTTGCCGAGAACATCGGCGTGGCACAAGCCACGATTTCGCACATACTGGGCGGACGTAACAAATATCCCAGCATGGAGGTGATCTTGAAGCTGCACAAACGCTACAGTGACATCAATTGGGAGTGGTTGCTTACAGGCATAGGCCCCATGAGCAATGCTGACGGTGATATGGTGGAGACGGACAACGCCGGTGGTAATGGGGCTACAGGAAGGAGTGCCACCTCCCCTGCGGTAACCAACGGCGAAGAGCCGGCTTTTGAGTACCCTTCTTTATTCCCTGAGAATCGCGTAAATGCGGGCGACGGGACAGCAGGTGCCGAAAATCGCGGGAAAAAGGGCTTGGAAAACCCTGTTTCAGCACCTAAAGAGACTGTAATAGAGAAGATTGTCTATAAAGAAAGACCTCCTCGGAATATCACCGAGATAAGGATCTTCTTCGACGACAATACCTACGAAATCTTCACGCCGGTGGGTTAATGCCATTAAAGTGGCGTCAATAGGTCTTGCAGGTGATAATTTACCTTATCTTTGTAGCTGAAAGTTTTATCTGACATATTCAACGACTTATTCATAGATACGGATGAAAAAATACCTGTTAGACTTGACAGTCACCGAAAACCGCCGTCTGCACGCCAACTATGTGTTGCTCAAGTTGACGGCGGCACAGCCGTTGCCACCCATGCGCCCAGGCCAGTTTGCCGAGCTTCGTGTGGATGGCTCTCCAAGCACGTTCTTGCGCCGCCCCATCTCCATACATTACGTGGACAGCAGGTGTAACGAGGTGTGGTTCCTTATCCAGTTGGTGGGCGATGGCACGAAGCGCTTGGGAGCGGCGAAGCCGGGCGATGTAATCAGCACGATACTTCCCCTTGGAAACGGCTTTACCCTGCCTGCCGACCCTGCCGCGAAGCCCTTGTTGGTGGGTGGCGGTGCAGGTGTGGCCCCAATGCTCTACTTGGGCGATGTGCTTGCCTCGTCGGGTTGCCGCCCCTCTTTCTTATTGGGTGCCCGCAGTGCCGATGACTTGTTGCAGTTGGAGCGTTTCGCCGCTTACGGCCCTGTCTATACTACTACGGAAGACGGCAGCCATGGCGAGCGGGGCTTTGTTACGGGGCATTCTATCTTGCAACAGCTGTCGTTCGACCGCATCTATGCTTGTGGACCCAAGCCGATGATGCAGGCGGTGGCCGTATATGCCAAGCGGCAGGGAACCGACTGTGAAGTCTCGTTGGAGAACAAGATGGCGTGTGGCGTGGGCGCTTGCCTGTGCTGTGTGGAGAAGACCGTGGATGGGCATGTATGCGTGTGCAAAGAGGGCCCTGTATTCAATATAAACCAATTGTTATGGCCGCTTTAGATGTAAATATAGGAGAATTAAAGTTGAAGAACCCTGTGCTCACGGCATCGGGTACTTTCGGATATGGCGAAGAGTTCGCCGACTTCATTGATTTGGCGCGAATAGGGGGCATCATCGTAAAGGGTACCACTCTTCACAGCCGTGAAGGAAATCCTTATCCTCGCATGGCCGAGACGCCATCGGGTATGTTAAATGCTGTGGGACTGCAAAATAAGGGAGTTCATCACTTCGTGGAGCACATTTATCCGCGCATCAAGGGCATAGATACGAACATCATCGTGAATGTATCGGGCTCTACCGTGGCCGATTATGTGGAAACGGCCTCCATCATCAATGAACTTGTAAATATTCCAGCTATAGAATTGAACATCTCTTGCCCCAATGTGAAGCAAGGTGGAATGGCCTTTGGCGTTACGGCTGAAGGAGCCGAAGAGGTGGTGAAAGCCGTGCGTGCGGCGTATAGGAAAACGCTTATCGTGAAGCTTTCGCCCAACGTGACGGACATCACCGAGATTGCCCGTGCGGCCGAGTGTGCAGGTGCCGACAGTGTTTCCCTTATCAATACCCTTTTGGGTATGGCCATCGATGCCGAGCGCCGCCGGCCGCTGCTCTCTACCGTAACGGGAGGGCTTTCAGGGCCTGCCGTGAAGCCCGTGGCCTTGCGCATGGTGTGGCAAGTGGCCCGTGCGGTGAATATTCCCGTCATCGGCTTGGGCGGCATCATGAGCGGGCGCGATGCCGTGGAGTTCCTGCTTGCCGGTGCCACGGCAGTAGAGATAGGCACGGCCAACTTCATCGACCCCGCCGTATCGGTAAAGACCGTGGCGGGCATCGACGACTACTTGAAGCGTCATGGCTATGCGTCGGTAAAAGAGATTATAGGGGCGTTGGAGGTATAATCTTTATGGCTTCTCCTCCAGCAAGTCCGGCCGTAGCCGCTTGGTGCGTTCCAACGACTGTTGCAGTTCCCATTCCTTGATCTTCGCCTCGTGGCCCGAGAGCAGTATTTCAGGCACTTTCCAGCCTTTATAGTCGGCAGGGCGCGTGTAGACCGGTGCCGCCAACAAGTTGTCTTGGAAGGAGTCGGATAGGGCCGATTGCTCGTCGGAGAGCACGCCGGGTATGAGGCGCGCGATGGCGTCGGACATCACGGCAGCCGCCAATTCGCCGCCCGTGAGCACGTAGTCGCCGATGCTTACCTCTTTGGTGATGAAGTGTTCACGAATGCGGTAATCGATGCCTTTGAAGTGGCCGCACAGGATGATCAAGTTCTCGGCCAACGAGAGCGTGTTGGCCATGGGCTGGGAGAATTGCTCCCCGTCGGGTGTGGTGAATATCACCTCGTCGTAAGCGCGTTCGCTTTTCAAATGCTCGATGCAACGTTCTATCGGCTCTATTTTCATCACCATGCCGGCAAAGCCTCCGAAAGGGTAGTCGTCCACACGTCGGTACTTGTCCTCTGTATAGTCGCGCAGGTTGTGGATGTGAATCTCTACAAGCCCTTTGTTTTGGGCCCGTTTCACGATGGAGCAGTTGAAGAACCCCTCGATCATTTCAGGCAAGACGGTGATTATATCGATACGCATGGCAGATTATTTTCTGCAAAAATAGGAATATTCCCCGAGAAACCGCTATTTTTGCCCGAAACAATAGATAGGAAGAAGCCTCATGTCGGTACAAGAAGAGATAGAGCGGCTGCGCGAGGAGTTGCACCGCCATAATTACAACTACTACGTGTTGAACGACCCCCGGATAAGCGACCGGGAGTTTGACGAGCTGATGCGCCGTTTGCAGGATTTGGAACAGGCACACCCCGAATTCCGCGACGAGAACTCGCCCACCATGCGCGTGGGCAGCGACCTGAACAAGAACTTCACCCAAGTGACGCACAGGTACCCCATGCTCTCCTTGGGCAACACCTATTC
>JAJPYP010000190.1 GCA_021204885.1 Prevotellaceae bacterium | reverse complement strand
GATACCAATGCTCTTATTGACATATTGGCTCAAAAGAGAAATTTCGATGTGGATATACTTGAAGTTGTTACTGATGATGCCAATCTTTTGTACACATGTCCCATTTGTGTGCATGAACTTATATACTTGCGGCAGAAAAGTAAAATCCTCATGGATAAGGAGTGGAAGAATGTGAGTGTGGTGCAACGTATCTTGGATGCAAGTATCGGGATAACCAACATCACTGCAAAACATCTTTGTGAGGAGGAACGTCTGCCGTTTGTGGGTGAACACCATGACCCGGCCGACAGGCTTATCATCGCGCAAGCTATCAGTGACAAGGCTACGCTTGTCAGCTCTGACAAGGTGTTCCCCAAGTATGTGAAACACGGCCTTGATTTACTTCCGTATAAGCGTTAAGGATTACCATAATGCCACTTTACCAGCCACGCCCAAATCAAGGGTGGCTGTGGAAATGCCCAATGCACAGAACAATTTGCTCATTGTGGGTATCGTGATGCTATAGCCGTGTTCTATGTGCGATATTTGGGATTTCTTCACGCCAACCTTCTCGCCAAGCTGTTCCTGCGTCATCTTCTTATTTATACGCGCATTTTTAATGGCTTCGCCAATTCGGTACGCATACAAGGATTCATTTACCTTGCGCTCGAAAGCGTCACGCGCCGGCGTGCCGATTTTTCCGTAATGCTCATCCAAGCATTCTTCGAGTGAATATAATTTCATCCCATTTCTTTCTTCCATGTGTCTCTATTCATTAATGATGCCAAAATACTTCTTTCTCATTCTTTCTGCCTTCTCAATTTCCTTTGAAGGAGTTTTTCTCGTTTTCTTAATAAAGCAGTGTGTGACAATAACCAGCGTTTCACCTTTATTGTCCCAAAAAGCAAGCAGCCTGTAAGATATAGAATTCTGCCATGTAGTTCTTGGCATAATCGAATAAAAAACCGTTTAAGTCGCTGTCGGTGCTCTTAAACGTATGATGGTAGTTACCTTTAATGGTACAAAGTCAAAACGCCAATGGCCATTCTCCTTGACAAAATGGGGAAATTTACCTGTAGCTTTAACTATCTCATAAACTCTCTTTGCGGCCTCTATCTCCTCTTTACTTGCAGGTTTGGGGTTCGCAATCTCTTCTTCGAAGATTCTGGCATCTTCCCCGAAGAGAATAGGTGTAGGTTTAATTACTTCTTCGAATTTCATAATAGTTTGTTTTTGTTTAGATTATGATTTAGATTCTGTTGCAAGATAGGGATTGTTTTTGTATTGCGCAAGTTTGCCGGGGAGTATATATCGGGGATATAGTGGACGATTGAAGGGCATGGGCTTCATTCTTGCTGCTTGTGTTCTTGATTTAAATCAAAATAATGGGGTCGCGCGGTAAATTCTTTGCCAAATGGGTAGGTGGTATGCTGAATCTCAGTATATTTGTTTCACGGAATCGCGTGCCGGTGGTCTGAAAGGGGCTTACGGGGGGGATGTGGTTCTGTAGTGTATATTGATAAAACCGTAATGATATGAGGAGGCTTTTCGTCTTATCGGCTCTTTTAGTTATATTTTGTGCCGGGAGTATGCAATTGATGGCGCAGAACCCGCCCATTACGCCGGCGTGGGCTTTCAGGCACATCGCTTGGGAGGACAGCATCAACACGGCGGAGGGGGCGATTGCACTGGTGGACGGTTATCTGCAACACAATATCCCGGTGGGGGCGGTGATTATAGACAGCCCGTGGGCTACGGGGTATAATGACTTCAACTGGGACACGCGACGTTATCCCGACCCGGTGGGGATGATTGACCACTTCAAGGACGAGGGGGTGAAGGTGCTGCTTTGGATGACGGGCACGGTGAACGTGGAGAGCATGGACGCGCCGTTGCAGAAGTGCGAATCGTATGACGAGGCGGTGGCGAAGGGTTATGGTATTAACCACAGCGAGCCGCACAACTGGTGGAAGGGCAAGGGCGTGCATATCGACTTTACCGACAAGGAGGCCACGGAGTGGTGGTACCGCCAGCTTGACAAGGTGTTCATCGACGGCGTGTATGGCTGGAAGGTGGACCAAGGGGAGTATTACTTCGGCGACTTCGTGGATACGTCCATCGGCAAGTTGAGCAACGAGCAGTTCCGACCCTATTATTATAACGCGATGTATGACTACACGGTGGGAAGGAATCCCATGGGGATTATCCTTGCGCGGCCCTACTCGCACCAAGGGGGTTATTATGCCGGCGTGGATAAGTTGTCGATGGGCTGGTGTGGTGACTTCATGGGCGATTGGGATGGTTTGAGACTACAGATACAGAATATATATATATCGGCCAAACGGGGGTATGGCGCTCCGGCTTGCGAGGTGGGCGGCTTCTTCTTGAAGCGGGCTACGGACGCGCAGTTGGTGCGCTATGCGCAGTTTGGCTCGATGACGGCGTGCATGATCAATGGCGGGGAGAACGGCGCGTTTACCAACCATCTGCCTTGGTGGCATGGTGAGGAGGTGGAGCGCATCTACCGCTATTGTGTGCTGCTGCACCATGAACTGATTCCTTATCTTTTCTCGACGGTGGTGGACGCGCACTTGCGGGGCGGCTCTTTAGTGAAGAACGCTTCGTTCGAGGAGGAGAGTCACGAGGTGGGTGACTGTCTTTTTACGAAAGCGATTACTTCGGACGACAACAGCGTGGCGTTCCATCTGCCTGCCCATGGGGAGTGGATTGATTTCTTCAGCGGTGAACGGTATGCTGCCGGCTCGCTCGTGGAGGAGACGTATCCGCTTGACCGCTTCCCGCTCTTCGTGAAGGCGGGGGCCATTCTGCCCTTGTGCATCACGGACGATACAACGGGTTTAGGCGACGCTTCGATGAGCGGCCGACAGGTGGTGATGCTTTATCCCAACGGGCATACGAGCCGGTTGCTGCATCTGCCTGTGGGCGAGGGTGTGGAGTATGAGGATTGCCTCGTGGGGTATGACGAGCATATCGGCTTGCTGCATGTGGTCGCCGCGTCTTCCCGTCCTTTCACTTTCATCTTGAAGGATATGCCGGAGGTGACGGATGTGAGGAACGCCGCGTCATGGAGCTATGATGCCGAAAGGCACGAACTGCGCATTGATGCGGAGGGGAGGGAGTTTGACGTTACCGTGACAGAGTAAGGTGGGAATTGCTTGAATACGACTTGCTTGAATGCGGCTTTAAGATTGGCACTACTTTTCATCTTCATACACTTGAAAAACCGTTTAAGCCACGTCTCGACGTGTTCTTAAACGGTTTTGTTATAGTGTATTTCTGTGTAAGCGGAGAGTTTTTTACATTTGTTTTTCGTCTCGTTGGCGTTTCAAATCAAAATACATGGAGCGAGTAACTTCATTGCTATCTTTCATCGACATGAATTTAAACCCACATTTTTGGTAGAAGCCGATAGCATTTTGGTAAGCGTCTACTGTTAAAAAACGACAACCTGCCCGACTACCGTTAATGAACATCAATTTGATGAGAAGTATTATGTCCCTTCCTAATCCTATACGCATGTATTCTTCAGATATAGCCAACCTGCCGATTTTAACAGCTGGATAGTGCCTCCAACGTTTTGCGTTGGGTACATGTCTGTTTATCTTGTTCCAGATAGAACGTTCTTCCGGATCTGAAGCTATATTATCATTCCGCAGACTGAAATAGGCGGCTGTTTTGTTGTT
>JAJPYP010000254.1 GCA_021204885.1 Prevotellaceae bacterium | reverse complement strand
AGGTGAGGGAGAGCGTGCAGCTGCTCGATGAACGCCGGGGCATATTGCACGTGCGCCGCCATTTGGCCGCCACCCCGTTGTTTAAAGGCATCCCCCATTTCCGCGAGACGCGCATCGCCATGCTGCGTGCCGAAACCGTGCCGGAACTCTTCGCCATCCTCGATGAAATAGCGGCGCGGTATTTCAACGCTTGAATCCCTGCCCCATGTGAATGTGTTCCGCAGGACTGCGGAACACATTGTCCGTTTCTGCGGAACACAATGCCTGTTTCTGCACTTCCCATTCCGCGCTTCTGCGCATCCCAATGCTTATAGTCTGAAGAATCGATTCTTCACACCCTGAAAAACCGATTCTTCAGACCCTGAAAAACCGATTCTTCAGGATGCATGCATTGGGAAGATGAGGATGCATGCATTGGGAAGCAAAGGGTGAATAAACTCGGTTTTATTCGTTGACTGAATACGCTTTTAGTCATTGTCTGATAGTACTATTAAACATCGTCTGATAGTACTATCAGCCACCCTCTGCTTCACAGTGCATGCAGACGTTGCTTCGCAAGGCACGCAACCATGCAGCACAGTGCGTGCGCCCTGTGCTGCATACGGCAGATGTCCGCCAATCTCTCTTTACAATATTACCGGTTCCCTCTCTTGTAGTTGTCCAATCCCGTCTGCAAGAAGTCTACGTAGGCGGAGACGTTCTCGTCGTAGGAGTAGGACTTGTTGAGCGGTTTACCGTTGTTGTCAATCAAGACATAGAAGGGTTGGGTATTGGCACCGAATTTCACGCGTTGCAGGTAGCTCCACTTGTCGCCTATGGTGCGCAGCGTGCGTTCGGTTCCGTTCTCTTCCACTTTGATGGGCTGTGGCAACGGGGTCTTGTTGTCTACGTAGAGCGTAATGAGTACGTAGTCGTTGTTCATCAGGTCGCTCACCTTGGCATCGGTCCATACGGACAGCTCCATCTTGCGGCAGTTCACGCAACCGAAGCCCGTGAAGTCGAGCATCACCGGCTTGCCGTTCCGCAGGGCATACTCCATGCCGATGTCGTAGTCGTCGAACCGCGCGTGTACCTCCTTGTTGTAGAGGTTGAAGTCTTGTGTCTGCATGGGCGGGGCGAAGGCGCTTACGGCCTTCAGCGGGGCACCCCAAAGCCCGGGTACCATGTAGACGGCGAACGAGAGCGAGGCCAAGGCGAGGAAGAAGCGCGGCACGGTCACCTTGCCGCCCTCGTCGTCGTGGGGGAACTTGATCTTGCCAAGCAGGTAACAGCCCAACAGGGTGAAGAGCACTATCCAGATGGCAAGGAACGTCTCGCGGTCGAGGATGCGCCAGCCGTAGGCCAAGTCGGCCACGGAGAGGAACTTCAGGGCGAAGGCCAACTCGAGGAAGCCGAGGGTCACCTTGATGGCGTTCATCCAGCTGCCCGACTTGGGCATGGATTTAAGCCACGAGGGGAAGAGGGCGAACAGGGTGAAGGGCAACGCCAAGGCGATGGCGAAGCCTAACATGCCCATGGCCGGCGAGAGGATGTTGCTCGTGGTGGATACCTCGACCAGCAGGAACCCGATGATGGGGCCGGTGCAGGAGAAGGAGACCAACGACAGGGTGAAGGCCATCAGGAAGATGCTCAGCAGGCCGCTGGTGGCCTCGGACTTGCTGTCGACCGCGTTGCTCCAGCGCGAGGGCAGGGTAATCTCGAACGCGCCGAAGAAGGAGGCGGCGAAGAGCACGAGCAGCAGGCAGAAGAAGATGTTGAAAATAGCGTTCGTGGAGAGGGCGTTCAAGGCGCTCGCCCCGAAGAGCAGGGTGATGATGAGCCCTAACGCCACGTAGATGACCACGATGGAGGCCCCGTAGGTGCAGGCGTCGCGGATGCCCTTCTTGCGGTCTTTGTTCCGTTTGAGGAAGAAGCTCACGGTCATGGGGATGATGGGCCATACGCACGGGGTGAAGAGGGCGACGAGTCCGCCCACGAAGCCGGTGATGAAGATGTAGAGCCATGACCGCTCCTCTTGCGAGACTTGCTCGCCATAGTGCCTGAGCTCGTCCACGACGGGGCTCCAAAGGTCGGCCCCCTCGGTGCCGCCGACGGTGAGGGTGGTGGCGGCCTCCTCGCCCCCTACGTTCCCGTCAGCCTCGTCGGTGGCGGCCGCCGTGGCGGGCGACCCGCCGGCCGGGCCTTGCCCTGTGAAGCTGAAGGAGACTTGCGAGGGGGGCAGGCAGTTCTTGTCGTTGCAGGCGCCATACTCCAAGTAGCCTTCTATCTTGTAGGCTCCGCCCGTGAGCTTGAGCTTCTGCACGAACCGCGCCTTCTGCTCGAAGTAGCGCACGTTCATCTCGAAGAGGCGGTCGTAAGAGGAGATCTCGTTCCCCTCGGGTAGCAGCGTGCCCTCAAGCTCGGCACCCGTGAGAAGGTCGGCGTTGAAGGTGGCCGAGATGGGGCCTCCCTCGCCCAAATCGGTGGAGTAGACATGCCAACCGCTCTCTATGGTGGCGTCGAACACCACCTGCACCTCTTCACTTGAGAGGCTGCTGAGGGTGGACTTGACGGTGACGGGGTCGACAATCTGTGCCTGTAGCCTCAGGGCTGCCAGCACGGTAAGGACTAAAAGCAAACACTTTTTCATTCAATCGGTCTATTAATCGGTTATACAGTTTCGGGTGGTATCAGTGCGGAGGCGGCGGAAGGGCTCACCCCTCGTAGTCTACACAGGCGCGATGTTCTTTCACTTCGGCTATCAAGCCGCTGGCGGCCTTGTGGGCGGGGTGGACGGCGTAGCGGGCCACGTCGTCCATCGTGTCGAACTCGCTGTAGAGGGCCACGTCCCACTCCTCGGCGGGGTTGCGGTTCAAGCCCACTTCTATCTTGCGGATATAGGGAATCTTGGCCGGGAGTGCCTCGATGGCTTGCTTGAAACCCTGCATGGCGGCCAGCTTCACCTCAGCGGGCGCCTCTTTTTTCAACTTGAACAGGACAATGTGTCTCACCATAATTTGTCATTCAAATGTTTTCCGTTATATTTGCCAACCGTTGTGGGGGCTGACAAATTGCAAATGTAGCGGTTTTTTTGTATCCACACCAAAGGGCGGGATAAAAATTCATTTAGTATGCGGAAAAAGATGTCGATTAGGGGAATGAACGGGGGCGCGGGCGCCTCGATGGGTGCCATGGCGCGTAAGGTCGGCGGGCTGCTGCTGGTGCTGGTCGCGTCGCTCTGCTGCTTGGTGGGGTGCTGGAAGGCACGTGCCCATGTGGGGGAACAATCCTATGACGACTTGCCCGACATCATGGAGCGGGGCGAGATAGTGGTGCTGACGCTGTCGGGTTCCACCTCCTATTTCAACTATCGCGGGCAGGAGATGGGCTTCCAGTACGAGCTGGCCGAACAGTTCGCGCGGAGCCTCGGCTTGAGGCTGCACGTGAAGGTGGCCCGGAACGTGTCGGAACTGATAGAGCGGCTGCTGGCCGGAGGGGGCGACCTCATCGCCTACAACTTGCCCATGACCAAGGAGTGGAAAGACAGCTTGCGCTATTGCGGCGAGGAGATAGTTACCCACCAGGTATTGGTGCAGCAGGCAGGGGGAAAGGTGAATCCTTTGCAGGACGTGACGGGACTCGTGGGCAAGGAGGGCTATGTGATGCCGGGCATGTATTACGTCGGGTTGGTGAAGTTGAACGAGGAGTTGGGCGG
>JAJPYP010000027.1 GCA_021204885.1 Prevotellaceae bacterium | reverse complement strand
GGTTCCAAATCTCCCAAGCGGCGAAAGCCTGCAACAGCAGCATCTCCAAGCCGTTCTTCACCTTGGCACCTTGCGCCTGCCCTTTCTTCATGAAGAGCGTCTCGTTGGGATTGTACAGCAGGTCGTACAGCAAGTGCTCCGGCGTGAGCAGCTCGTAGGGAATGCCCGGGCAGAAGTCCACCTTGGGAAACATGCCCACGGGGGTGCAGTTCACGATGACTTTGTATATCTGCATCACTTCGGGCGTGAGCATGTCGTAAGTCAGCACCTCGTCGCTGCGACGCACGCGCGACACGAACGTGCCCTTAATGCCCAAGTTCTCCAAGCCATGGAACACCGCCTTCGAGGCGCCGCCCGTACCGAGTATCAACGCTTTCTTGTGTTGTGGTTCCAATAGTGGCTCTATGGATTGCGTGAAGCCGATGATATCGGAATTATATCCTATCAGCTTCACTTTTCCTTTCCCCTTACCCTGACGCACGAGCTTGATGACGTTCACGGCTCCTATCTTGGCCGCGTCCTTATCCAATTCATCCAAGAAGGGGATGACTTGCTCCTTGTAGGGAATCGTCACGTTGAGTCCGCACAGGTTGGGGTTCTCTTCCACCACTTCCATGAAGTCGCCTATTTCAGGAATCTCGAAGTTCACATATTCCGCGTCGATACCTTCAGCCTTGAATTTCTCATTGAAATAGGTGATGGAGAAGGAGTGCTTTAACGGATAACCTATCAAACCATATTTCTGCATGGTAGCATTTATTTGAATACACTATTTTGTTGCCATATATAACGTGCAAGTTCCAAACGTGAGCCGTTTGAATTGCACTTCGCTGAAGCCTGCCTTGCGCAAGATACCGCTCATGACCTCTCCTTGTGGAAAGGCGCGTATGCTGCGGGGCAGATAAGTGTAGGCGCTTCCTTCGTGCGAGATGGACTTGCCCAATAGGGGCATCACCGTGCGTGTGTAGAGTCCGTAGAGTTGCTTCATGGGGAAGCGCGTAGGGTAGGAGAGTTCCAAGATGACCAACCGGCCTCCCTTGCGCAGCACCCGGCACATCTCCCGCAGTCCTTTGTCAAGCTGCTCGAAGTTGCGTATGCCGAACGCCACCGTAACGGCATCGAAGCTTTCGTCGGCAAACGTCAAGGCTGTACAGTCCTCACGCACGAAGCTGATACGTTCACTTAGTCCAGCTTGTGCCGCCTTCTCACGCGCCACTTGCATCATTCCCTCTGAAATGTCGATACCTGTGAGTCGCTCTGGCTGCAATGCTTGGCAGGCCAACAGTGCGAAGTCGCCCGTACCGGTGGCCACATCCATGATTTGCTGCGGATGGGATGGGCGCAACAGGTTGATGGCTCTCTTGCGCCACCGTTTGTCGATGCCCCAAGAGAGCAGGTGGTTCAAGCGGTCGTAGTTGGGAGCGATGTGGTTGAACATCGTCTCCACCTCTTCGCGCTTGCTGCCACCGGTTCCGTAAGGCCGCAACTCTTCCAAAGGGTACTCCATAAGAAGCGCTTATTTGGCAAGGTAAGCCAGCACGTTCTTTTCGATGCGTCCTGCTATCCCGGCACTCTCTTCGCGTGTGAATTTCTCGCCCGTAATGTGCTCGTACAGCTCGATGTAGCGGTCGCTGATGGAGGCCACGATCTCGTCGGTCATTTCGGGTACTTGCTCGCCGGCTTGCCCACGGAAGCCGTTCTCCATCAACCATTCGCGCACGAACTCCTTGGAGAGCTGGCGTTGCGGCTCGCCCTTGGCAAAGCGTTCCTCATATCCCTCCAAGTAGAAGTAGCGGCTCGAGTCGGGCGTGTGTATCTCGTCCATGAGGCAGATTTCGCCGCCGCATTTGCCGAACTCATACTTCGTGTCCACTAATATCAATCCTCTTTGTGCGGCGATTTCCGTACCTCTTCGGAACAGGGCCAAGGTGTACTTCTCAAGCAGGGCGTACTCTTCGGGCGTGGCCAGCCCTTTAGCCAATATCTCTGCCTTGGAGATGTCGGCATCGTGCTCGCCTATCTCGGCCTTGGTGGTAGGCGTGATGATGGGTTCGGGGAATCGTTGGTTCTCCTTCATGCCTTCGGGCAGGGGTACGCCACAGAGTTCCCTCGCGCCGGCTTTATAGGCACGCCACGCGCTGCCACACAGATAGCCGCGCACGATCATCTCCACGGGGAAGCCTTTGCACATCACGCCCACGGTGACCATGGGGTCGGGCGTGGCACGCTTCCAGTTGGGGCAGATGTCGGTCGTGGCATCCAAGAACTTGGCGGCTATTTGGTTCAGCACTTGTCCTTTGAACGGTATGCCTTTGGGCAGTATCACGTCGAATGCCGAGATACGGTCGGTGGCCACCATGACCAGTTCTTCCCCACGGATGTTGTACACGTCGCGCACCTTCCCGTGGTACACGCCTTGTTGACCGGGAAAGTGGAAATCAGTTTTGGTTAAAGCTTTCATTCGTTCTTCTTTATTAAGTTGTCGTTCTGTTCATGTTTCTCGTAAGCCTCCACGATGCGCGTCACCAATTTATGGCGCACGATGTCCTTCTTGCCCATCTCCACGAAGCCGATGCCTTTCACGCCTTTAAGGATGTAGAGTGCTTGTACCAAGCCCGACTGCTGTGCGCCGGGCAGGTCTATCTGCGTGATGTCGCCCGTCACGATCATCTTCGTGTTCATGCCCATGCGGGTGAGGAACATCTTGATTTGCCGCGTGGTGGCGTTCTGGGCCTCGTCGAGTATCACCACCGCGTCGTTCAATGTGCGTCCGCGCATGAAGGCGAGGGGAGCTATCTGTATCACGTTCATCTCCATGTACTCTTTCAGCTTGGCTGCGGGTATCATGTCTTGCAGCGCGTCATAGAGCGGTTGCAGGTAGGGGTCTATCTTCTCTTTCATGTCTCCGGGCAGGAAACCGAGCTTCTCGCCTGCCTCTACGGCGGGGCGGCTCAATATGATGCGCTTCACTTGTTTGTTCTTAAGTGCCCTTACCGCAAGGGCGATGGCGGTGTAGGTCTTGCCCGACCCGGCCGGGCCCGTAGCGAAGAGCATGTCGTTCTTCGTGAAGGCTTCCACGAGCTTCAATTGGTTCTCGCTGCGGGGGATGATGGGTTTGCCTGTCACGCTGAATACGATCACGTTGTCGGCCCGCTCGGCTTGCGGGGTGTTTCCTTTGATAATGTCGATGATGGTCTCTTCCTTGAGTAGGTTGTATTCGGCGCAATAGCGTTCTAACTTGATGATGTTCTCTTCAAACGCGCAAATCTCTTCTTCTTCGCCTAATACCTTGATGACGTTACCGCGGGCCACGATGCGAAGTTTGGGGTATAATGCCTTGATCAGTTGCATGTTGGTGTTGTTCACGCCGTAGAAAGCAACCGGGTCAATCTCCTCCAAAACAATCAGTTTTTCTATCATTAATTATCGCTACTTACCTATTTCTGTCATTGCCGCTTCACTGATATGGGCATCGCTCTTTGCCTGTTCCCGCATGCAATGGACTGCAAAAATAACAAAATGTTTATATATTCAGGGCTTCTTGCCCCTGTTTTTTTCGCTTGCACGCTGTTCTTGCCTTATTTACCTCCCAAGCGGGCGAAGAGGGGCTCGGCAAGCAGGGTAGGGTCTCCGTGGCCTATGGGATGAGGGTGTGTCAAAACTCGAATATAGTCGAGAAAAAGCACTTCGGAGGCCGTAGG
>JAJPYP010000112.1 GCA_021204885.1 Prevotellaceae bacterium | reverse complement strand
CTCCTTACCAGACGGCGTGCGGCATCGCCGACATGATGGTGCACATCATGGAACGCTACTTCACCAACACACCCCACGTGGAGGTGAGCGACCGCCTGTGCGAAGGGGTGCTCACGGCCATCATCCACGAGGCACCCAAGGTAATGCGGCAGCCCGACGACTACGAGGCACGCGCCAACATCATGTGGTGCGGCACCATCGCCCACAACGGCACGTGCGGCGTGGGGCGTGAGGAAGACTGGGCATCGCACTTCATGGAGCACGAGGTGAGCGCCCTGTACGACGTGACGCACGGCGCCGGCCTTGCGGTCATCGTGCCGGCATGGATGGCTTTCGTCACAAAGCGCAATCCGGGCAAAGTGGCCCAGTTCGCCACAAGGGTATTCAACGTTCCACAATCAGAAGACCTCACGGCCACGGCCATGGAAGGCGTCGAGCGGTTGAAAGCCTTCTTCCATGGCATAGGCCTGCCGACAAACTTCCGCGAGCTGGGTCTGCCCCACCCCGACATCGACCGCTTGGTAGAGAGGCTGCACCGCAACAAGGGCGAGTTGGTGGGGTTCTATGTGAGGCTGTCGGCCGAAGATACACGCGAGATATATCAATCGGCACTGTAAATATAATGACTAAAGAGAAACGCATTTACGTCTGCAGCAACTGCGGGCAAGAGTCGCCCAAATGGGTGGGCAAATGCCCTGCGTGCGGGCAGTGGAACACCTACGAGGAAGTGGTCATCCGCAAGGAACCGGCCTCGAGGGTCGTTCCCCAAGGCTTGGGCACGGAGCAAGGCAAGCCCGTCAGCTTGGGGCTGATTGAGACCGATGAAGAGCCGCGCATCGACTTGCACGACGCGGAACTGAACCGCGTCTTGGGCGGCGGCTTGGTACAAGGCTCGTTAGTGCTCTTGGGCGGGGAACCGGGCATCGGGAAATCCACGTTAGTGTTGCAGACGGTCATGGGATTGACGGACAAGCGCGTACTCTACGTATCGGGCGAGGAGAGCGTGCGCCAGCTCAAGTTGCGTGCCGACCGCTTGGGGCGCGACTGCCCGCCCCATTGCTACATCGTGTCCGAAACTTCGCTGGAACAAATCTATGTGCACATCAAGAATACGCGCCCCGATTTGGTCATCATAGACTCCATACAGACGCTCTCCACCGAAGCGGTGGACTCCTCGCCCGGCAGCATCGTGCAGGTGCGCGAATGCACCGCCTCCATCCTGCGCTTCGCCAAAGAGTCGCACACGCCGGTGATACTCATAGGCCACATCAACAAGGAGGGGAGCATCGCCGGGCCAAAGGTGTTGGAGCACATCGTGGACACGGTGCTGCAATTCGAGGGCGACCGGCAATACATCTACCGCCTGCTGCGCAGCATCAAGAACCGCTTCGGCAGCACCGCTGAAATAGGCATTTACGAGATGCGCCAAGAGGGGCTTCGCCCCGTGGACAACCCTTCTGAACTGCTGCTGTCGCAAGAACACGAGGGCATGAGCGGCATCGCCATCGCGGCGGCCATAGAAGGGGTGCGCCCTTTCCTTATAGAGACACAGGCACTCGTGAGCAGCGCGGTCTACGGCAACCCGCAACGTTCCGCCACCGGCTTCGACTTGCGGCGCATGAACATGCTCTTGGCGGTGCTTGAGAAGCGAGTGGGCTTCAAGCTGGCACAGAAAGACGTGTTCCTCAACATCGCGGGCGGGCTGAAGGTAAACGACCCCGCCATCGACTTGGCCGTCATCAGCGCCATCCTCTCCAGCAACATGGACGTGGCCGTGGAGACGGGCGTGTGCATGGCAGGCGAAGTGGGACTGTCGGGCGAGATACGCCCGGTGAACCGCATCGCCCAACGCATTGTCGAAGCCCGAAGATTGGGTTTCCAACGTTTCATCCTGCCAAGGCAGAACTTGCAGGGATTGGACAACATGGATTATCAAATCAACTTGATTCCGGTACGGAAAGTGGAAGAGGCGTTCCGTGCCCTTTTCGGATAGGGCGATGACTGAGGAATACAAAGTGCGCGTACTGCCCGAAACGGCGGCCGACGAGCGGCGGCTGAACGCTTGGCTGGCACGGGAGAAAGGAATAGACCTGCAAGCCATTACGGCCACACGCATCCTCAAACGCAGCATCGATGCCCGCCAGCGCACCATCTATATCCAGCTGGAAGTGCGTGTCTACCTCCATGAAGCGCCACAAGACAAGGAGTATCAAGAGACCATCTACCCCAACGTGGACGGGAAACCGCAAGTGGTGGTGGTGGGTGCCGGTCCGGCCGGACTCTTCGCCGCGTTGCGCCTGATAGAGCTTGGCTTGCGACCCGTAGTGGTGGAACGCGGCAAGAACGTGCACGAGCGGAAGCGTGACTTGGCACGCATCAGCCGGGAGCAGCGGGTGGATGCCGAGTCAAACTACAGCTTCGGCGAAGGGGGTGCCGGCGCCTATTCCGACGGGAAGCTCTACACGCGCAGCAAGAAGCGCGGCAGTACGGAGAAGATACTTGGCGTGTTCTGTCAACACGGCGCTTCCACGGCCATCTTGACGGATGCCCATCCCCACATCGGCACCGACAAATTGCCGCGCGTGATAGAAAACATACGCGAAACCATCCTGCGCTCGGGCGGCGAGGTACACTTCTGCACGCGCATGGATGCCCTCATTATAAAGGGCGACGAGGTCATCGGCATTGAGACCAACCGCGCGGAACAACTCATGGGACCCGTCATTCTCGCCACCGGCCACTCGGCCCGCGATGTGTACCGCTGGCTCGCCGCCAACCGTGTGGAGATAGCAGCCAAAGGCATCGCCGTGGGCGTGCGTGTGGAACATCCCGCCCATGTGATAGACCGCATCCAGTACCACAACCCCATGGGGCGGGGTGCCTACCTGCCTGCCGCCGAGTATAGCTTCGTTACCCAAGTGGAGGGACGCGGCGTGTACAGCTTCTGTATGTGTCCCGGCGGATTCATCATTCCGGCGGCTACCAGCCCCGAGCAGATTGTGGTCAACGGCATGAGTCCCGGCAATCGCGGTTCACGCTGGAGCAACGCCGGCATGGTGGTGGAACTGCATGCCGACGACAGGTTGTCTATGGACGATGAAGATGAAGGAACGGATTTGGCTGACCCCTTGCGCATGATGCGTTTCCAAGAGCGGTTGGAAAGGCTTTGCTGGCAGCAAGGGAACTGCTTGCAGACGGCACCCGCACAACGCATGGCCGACTTCTGCCACCGCAAGGCAAGCGACAGTCTGCCGCCAAGTTCCTATACACCGGGCTTGGTATACTCGCCACTGCACGAGTGGCTGCCCCCCTTCATTGCCTCGCGCTTGCAGCAAGGGTTGCGTTACTTTGGCAAGCGTTCTCCCGGCTACCTTACGAACGAGGCGGTACTGGTGGGTGTGGAGACACGCACGTCGGCTCCCGTGCGCATCTTGCGGGAGCCGGAACACCTGCAACACATCCGCCTTAAGGGTTTGTTCCCTTGTGGCGAAGGGGCCGGCTACGCTGGCGGCATCGTCTCCGCCGCCGTTGACGGAGAGCGGTGTGCCGAAGCCGTCAAAGCCTGTATGTTTCATGATTGAACGCCGATGTAAGTTTATAAAGAAGAGAGAAAATGAAGTTCCCGCCACTTTAGGGATAGGATGATTCTTAAAAACGGGAATAAACAACTGCTGTCTCCATCACGTGAAGCGGAGGCTTGCAATTTAGGAG
>JAJPYP010000191.1 GCA_021204885.1 Prevotellaceae bacterium | reverse complement strand
TGTGCTCGATGATGCGGGTGTAGGGAGTCTCGCGGTCGGTGTAGTTCACCACGGCATTGCCTTGGAAGTCTGCCACGTGGGGGAGTTCACGCTGCTCGAAGCGCAGGCTGCGGTACTCCAAGCGGCCGCAGGCATAGTCGAAGTATTCGTCGATGCACCCGGTATAGAGCACCTTGTCGGCCAAGGCATCGAGGGCGGCACGCTCCCCTATGTAATCCACGCCGACACGCACTTCCACACCCTCCAACAGCTTTTCGGTGAGCTTGTTGTAGCCGCCGATGGGGATGCCTTGGTAAGGGTCGTTGAAGTAATTGTTGTCGAAAACGAAGCGGAAAGGCACACGCTTGATGATGAAGGCGGGCAGCTCGGTGGCGGCACGTCCCCACTGCTTCTCGGTATAGCCTTTGATGAGTTGCTCGTAGATGTCGTGTCCGCAGAGCTTCAAGGCTTGCTCCTCGAGGTTTTGCGGTTCGGCGATGTGCGCGTAGGCGCGGCACTGCCCGGCTATCTTCTCACGGGCTTCGGCGGGGGTGCGCACGCCCCAAAGCTGGTAGAAGGTGTTCATGTTGAAGGGCAGGTTGTAGAGCTTCCCCTTGTAGTTGGCTATCGGGGAGTTGGTGTAGCGGTTGAACTCCACGAGCGCGTTCACATACTCCCACACCTCGCGGTTGCCCGTGTGGAAGATGTGTGCGCCGTACTTGTGCACATGGATGCCTTGCAGCGTTTCGCAATAGATGTTGCCGCCGGTGTGCGGGCGCTTCTCCACCACAAGGCAACGTTTGCCTGCCTTGTGTGCCTCATGGGCGAAAACCGCCCCTGACAAGCCGCTTCCTACAATGAGATAGTCAAATTGTTTCATCTTGTATGTTTTCCTTTCTCTTTATGTTTCATACGTTTGATATAAGTTCCCGGTCGCGCTTCCCGGTGGCAAAAGTCGTGAAAAAGGCCGATATATGCAAATCCTGCTGGCTGTAAAATGGATGGCTGAAGCAGGAAGCCTGCCAATGTAGCCTAAAATAATTACCATACTATGTATGGTTTTATAGCTGCATGAAGAAAGGAGCGAAACGGTGGTTGTGCCGTGATGGAAGTGCTTCCCAAGGGGTGTGGAAGCGGTAAATAATATGTATAGCATGGGTCATGGCAAACCCGGCGATGGTTTCCCTTGCAGCGGATGGAAAACGGCGGGTGGGGTGGATGCATTGCGAAGCATTCACTCCTTCAATGCCGATGCGCGTTTTTCTTGACACGCACGCATATCTTTACACTTCCCCATCCAAGGGGTCTATGGATTGGGAAGCAAAGGGGCTCATCTTCCCAATGATGAGGGTCTATGCATTGGGATGAGCAAAGTGTCACTTCCCAATGCTTACACCCTAAGCATTGAGAAGATGACACCCTAAGCATTGGGAAGATGAGTTTCGCGGGTCTCGGTGATTTGATACTATGCTATACCGTTCTTGCGATGTAATGACAATATGCTTGCAATTCTAAGAATACGCTTACTATCTGTCAAAACGGCCCGAATCGGACACCTTGGGAAGGGGATGGTGCGGATGGTAATAATAGATGACAAAGCCGCTTCTTTGGGGATGCGTGTGTTTGCGGACTGCATCGGGCTGACCGGCACGAATGGCATCCAGAAAGGTCGTTTTTCCCGTCGAAAAGGTCGTTTTTCGCTGTTTGAAGGGCATCATGTAGAGCCTTGTTTTGTAATTAACCCTGCAAAGACTATGCTTGCGCAATGCGATTTTATCTTTCTTTAATATACTGTTTACTTGGTGGTTACATCGCTTTCCGACCGCTTTGTCTTCCCCCATACTGTCACTATGTTTTACCAAATCAACCCGCTTTTTCCGCCGTTTTTCCCGCCTTCCGTCCCTTTAGCCGCAAATACGGCCGTTCTAACGGGGTTGGTTAATGAAAAATAGGACAGTAAAGCGTGTGCTATGCGTAAATATCGTCCAATCAAAGCCCGTCTTCACTTGCATGTCTTGTCGCTCGAATGATGAAAAAACCATATTTTTTCTTTCATGCCGACGCCTTCCCAAGGATACCCTTATCCATACCCGTTTCTTTCCTTTCACTCTTTACATGGTATGATTTATGGCTATGATATGTACATTAATCAGCACACCGAAAGGCCATAAAGATGGAAAGGTGGGCGCATTTACAGTGGTTTTCACTTTTTATTGCTATCTTTGCCCGGTGAAAGGCATCACTACATAACCGGTTACATAACGAATGAAAGATTTCTTCCGACTTCTGCGGCGTTTTATCCCTCCTTATAGAAAATACATGGTGGGCTCCTTGCTGTTGAATTTCCTTTCCGCCCTGCTGAATATCTTCTCTTTCACGCTCATCATCCCCATCTTGCAGATACTCTTCAAGCTCGATACCCGGGTGTACACGTTCATCCCATGGAACAGCGCCGAGGTGGACTTGAAGGAGTTGGTGGTGAACAACTTCTACTACTACACCACCGCGCTGATAGACTCCAAGGGGCCTTCGTTCACGTTGCTGGTGTTGGGGCTTTTCCTCGTGGTGATGACCTTCTTGAAGACCTCGGCCTATTTCCTCTCCTCGGCCACGATGGTGCCCATTCGCGCGGGGGTGGTGCGCGACATACGCGCCCAGGTGTACGAGAAGCTGCTGCACTTGCCCTTGGGCTTTTTCAGCGAGGAGCGCAAGGGGGATATCATTGCCCGCATGAGCGGTGACGTGACCGAGGTGGAGTTCTCCATCACCAGTTCTTTGGACATACTCATCAAGAACCCGATATTGCTTTTCTCTTACCTTGTCACGCTGATTGTGCTCAGCTGGAAGCTGACCATCTTCACGCTTTTAGTGTTGCCCGGCATGGGGTGGGTGATGGGTACCATCGGGCGGAAGCTCAAACGCAAGTCGTTGGCCGCGCAGCTCAAATGGAGCGACATGATGTCGCAGCTGGAGGAGACGTTGGGGGGATTGCGCGTCATCAAGGCCTTCATTGCCGAGCGGCTGATGAACACGCGCTTCAAGCGGTGTGTGGACGACTATTTCCGCGCCATCGTCAAGGTGGCCACGCGGCAAGCCATGGCCCACCCCATGAGCGAGTTTCTTGGCACGTGCGTCATCGTAATCGTGCTTTGGTTCGGCGGCACGTTGGTGTTGGGCAACAATACCACGATCGACGCGCCCACGTTCATCTACTATTTGGTCATTCTATACAGCACCATCAACCCGCTCAAGGAGTTCTCCAAGGCAAGCTACAACATTCCCAAGGGGTTGGCCTCGATGGAGCGCATAGACAAGCTGCTCTATGCCGAGAATCCCATCAAGGAGTCGCCTAATCCCAAGCCGCTTGTAGGGTTGAAGGATAAGATCGAGTTCAAGGATGTCTCTTTCAGCTACGACGGCACGCACCCGGTATTGAAGCATGTCAGCCTGACGTTGCCGCGCGGGCATACGGTGGCGTTGGTGGGGCAGTCGGGTTCGGGCAAATCCACCTTGGTGGACTTGTTGCCGCGCTACCATGATGTAGCGGCGGGCGAGATCCTTATCGACGGGGTGAACATCAAAGAGGCCCGTTTCACCGACTTGCGCGGCTTGATAGGCAACGTGAACCAAGAGGCCATCCTCTTCAACGATACCTTCTTCAACAACATCGCCTTCGGCGTGGAGAATGCCACCATGGAGCAGGTGGTGGAGGCGGCCAAGATAGCCAACGCGCACGAGTTCATCATGGAGAC
>JAJPYP010000070.1 GCA_021204885.1 Prevotellaceae bacterium | reverse complement strand
TGGGCAAGCACATCACCGTGAACTACATGATGGCCAAAGACTCCGTCAAGAAACGCCTTAACGGCGAGGCCCGCGACGGGCTCTCCTTCACCGAGTTCACCTACCAGTTGCTGCAAGGCTACGACTTCCTGCACCTGTACGAGACCAAGAGCTGCAAGCTCCAAATGGGCGGCAGCGACCAGTGGGGCAACATCACCACGGGTTCCGAATTGATACGCCGCACAAACGGAGGAGAGGCATTCGCACTCACTTGTCCCCTCATTACCAAAGCCGACGGCGGTAAGTTCGGTAAAACCGAGCAGGGCAACATCTGGCTCGACCCCCGCTACACCTCTCCCTACAAGTTCTACCAATTCTGGCTCAACGTGAGCGATGCCGATGCCGCCCGCTACATCAAGATATTCACCGCCATCGGCAAGGAGGAGATAGAAGCGTTGACCGCCAGCCACGAAGCCGCCCCGCACTTGCGCCTCTTGCAGAAGCGGCTGGCACGCGAAGTCACCGTCATGGTACATTCCGAAGAGGCTTGGCAAGCAGCCGTCGATGCCTCAGGCATCCTCTTTGGCGACGCCACTTCAGATGCCCTGAAACGTGTGGACGAAGAGACCCTCTTGGCCGTCTTCGAAGGCGTTCCCCGTTACGACATATCGCGCGATGCCCTTTCGGCCGGCATCAAGGCCATAGACCTTTGCGTGGAGCATGCCCCCCTGTTCGCCTCCAAAGGCGAGATGCGCAAGCTCGTGCAAGGTGGCGGCGTCTCCCTGAACAAAGAGAAGCTCGCGGCTTTCGACCGCCTCGTCACCACCGACGACCTGCTCGACGGCAAATACCTGCTCATACAGCGCGGCAAGAAGAACCATTACTTGCTTACAGCCAAGTAGATGTTCTAAAAATTGCAATAAATATTTGCATATTCCGTAGCAACCCCCTATCTTTGCCCCGCCTTTTCGAGGCAATCCCTACAGTTTGGACTATGGTGTAATGGTAGCACAACAGATTTTGGTTCTGTTTGTCCAAGTTCGAATCTTGGTAGTCCAACTTCCCACGTCACATTCCCATGTATCTTTCCCGACTGTATTCGTTGGGGTGCGACGAGTACGTTCCTTAGGGTGTAACGAATACGTTTCTTAGGGTACAAGGAATACGTTCGTTAGGGTATAAGGAATACGTTCGTTAGGGTGTAAGGAATACGTTCCTGACTTGCTTTGTAATGATTAATGAGCGCCTTGAAAAGGCGGGGGCGTGACAAAAATGCCCGACTACCCCCTTGGTTCAAGAGAAAACGGACGGAATTTGCCCAAACTCCGTTTGATGCCTTTTTTGTGCTTCAACCGGCACATAGTCGGCCGTTTTTGTCACGCCTCATTTTCCGTTCATTCAAGTTGTCGTGTTATATTACCATGGCAACGCTTCCTCAAAAAAAAGCTTGCCGGTTTTATATCTTATCATTGGGTTATATCACCATTTATCAGTATATTTGCAAATAAGTTACTTAGAAAACGTCTGTAAGGCCTAATATAAGTTCCATGAAGAATAACATAAACAGTCCATATAGTGCGTCCTTCACTGGATGCTCGTTCATGCTTTACGAACTAAACAGGATACTGCCATTGCTGCTCGGTTTGAATGCCGATGAACTGTTGGCCAAGGAAGTAGAAGAGAATAACCTCTTGATGGTAAATAACCGCAAGTCGCGCAAGAACTATCTGGCTGAACTCAAGCGGCGCTTTACGGTCGCTCCCCGCTCTTTCTGGTTATCTTTCCAGTCGATGGACGAGAAAGCCCAACGTTTGGCGTTGTTTTATGTATTGTTGAAATGCTACCGGTTGGTGCTTGATTTTCACGTGAATGTCACCATGAAGAAGTGGTACTCCATTGACCGCAAGGTGGGCATTGACGACATCAAGATGGAGTTGGCGCAGATTGCCGCCGGCGATGCGTTTGTAGATTCTTGGACCGAGACTACGAAGAACCGCACCGCCTCGGCTTACCTTACATTCCTTAATCAGGCAGGGCTGTGCGAGAAGAAAACGGGCGAGCTCCATCAAGCCCCCGTTACCGATGAAGACTATCTTTACTACCTCAAGGCAGGTGAAGTATGGTTTCTGGAAGCCTGTTTCCTCCAGCCCTACGAAATAGAACGCATCAAACAATTAAACCGGTAGCCCATGACCGTAAATGAACTATACGCCAAGCTCACCTCCAAGGCATTCCAAGATGCGGCCAACGGTGATATGTTTTACAACTTCTTCATCTTCCAGTACGATGCCAAGAAGGAATACCAGATGCGTGGCCAGATACTTGAGTTCCGTCGGAACCTTACCCGCCCCACAGCCTACGTGGATGTGCTCACGCTCGATTTGTTCGACGAGTTCTGCAAGTTTCTCGATGCAGAGCCTTTCGGCAAGCAGCACCCTTCCATGAAGCGGTTCTTGCTCGATATGGAGAAGACCGATGCCGCCGGTGTGGCCAAGATGCTGGTCATGCAAGCCAATGGCCGGAAATTCTACGAATATATCCACCGGCGCATTATAGAACACATCAGTCAGGACGACGGTTATAAACGGCCCTACGTGTTCATCTACGGCATAGGCGATATATTCCCCTACCTGCGTGTCAACACTTTCCTTACGAATTACGAGAAATACAACCAAAGCAACAAGTACAAGCTCATCGTGTTCTATCCGGGCAAGTGTGTGGGCAATTCTTTCTCTCTATTCGGCGTTTTCGACGACGCCCATACTTATCGTGCTACTTTACTTCTCAATTAACCTCAAGGCATTATGGTTATTAAGGATTTATACAAGAAAGACATCGCGCGTGACCTCAACCCGGCAGTATCGGCCGGAGACCTCACCAAGCGTACCGTAGAGACCGAAATCGATGAATATGTCTTTACCGACGACATTATCAACGGACTTTATTCGGTGCTTTCGGCCATCATGGAACACCCTGTAAACCACAACGGCATTTGGATAAACGGCTTCTTCGGTTCAGGTAAGTCCCATTTTCTGAAATACATCGGTTATTGCGTCAATCCCCTCTATCGTGAAAAGGCTTTGGCCCGTTTTAAAGAGGCCGTATGCGAGCGCGACCCGTTGCAAAACGTGGGCTCAAAGAGTGAGGTGACAATTGACGAGTTCAACCGGTTGGCAGCTTGGATACGCCAAGCCACGGTAGATATCGTGTTGTTCAACATTGGTGCCGTGCACGACACCAACGCCAATCAGCGCGAAGTCTTTACGCAAGTATTCTGGCACCAGTTCAACAAGTTCCGCGGTTATAACAGCGAGAACCTTGCCTTGGCACAGCACTTGGAGAAAGTGCTCGACCACAACGGAAAGTTCGACGCCTTCAAGCAGCGTCTTGCAGAAGAGGGCTTTGAGTGGAGCGAGCAAGCAGGCAGTCTTGCCGTGGCCTACCTTGACCATCTCTTGGATATTGCCATAGAGTTGGTGCCCGGCATCACGACAGACGCCATCAAGGAAGCGATAGTAGCCGACAGTGAGAACGTTAGCCCAGAGGCTTTCTGCCGTGAATTGAAAGAGTATATCACAGCCAAGCAGAACCCTCATTACCGGTTGCTCTTCTTGGTAGATGAAGTAAGCCAGTTCATAGGCGACAACAAGCAGCTCTTGTTGCAGTTGCAGGAAATCGTCACCGGGCTGTGCAATACCTGCGGCGACAAGGTGTGGTTGGCTTGCACGGCACAGCAAGACCTTACCATGCTTATGACCAACATGCAGATACTCGACACAAGCGACGAC
>JAJPYP010000139.1 GCA_021204885.1 Prevotellaceae bacterium | reverse complement strand
TTGGACAAGATGTCGCGCAAGGAGGTGAACTTCAAGTCGAAACTTATAGAGTGGAGCCAGAAGACCCGGGTACAGCTCTCCTTTGAATTGGTGGAACAACTGCTTGACAAGGATTACAACCCCGTGTTCCATACCGAGGTGCTGATCGAAGGGCTTTCGGCAGGAAAAGGTACGGGTTATTCCAAGAAAGAGTCGCAACAAAACGCCGCACGCATCGCCTTGAGGAAAATCAAGGACGATGCCGTGTTCAAAGAGGCGTTAGATGCGGCTATATGCCGCCAGCGTGCCGAGGCGGATGCTACGGAAGCCGTTGCTTCCGGGCAGGAACTGCCCGGAGAAGATGCGCTTAAGCAGGAACCGCTTGAAACGGATGCTTCCGGGCAGGATTTACCCGAAGCAGATACCCATGCGCTTCCCTTGGACGACCAAGTCGTGGTCGGGGGTGACTAAGTTCAGCTTTCCTGCCACCTCTTCCAAGGGGATGGAAGAGATGCTGCTCCCTTTCAAGGTGACCATACGTCCGTACTCGCCGTTTACAATCAACTCGGTGGCGTGTCCGCCCATGCGCGTAGAGAGGTTGCGGTCGAAAGGCGTGGGAGAACCTCCCCGTTGTACATATCCTAATACTGTTTCACGGCTCTCGATGCCGGTTTCCCGCTCGATGGTACGTGCGATATACTCGCCTGCATGTCCGTTGCCGTCGGTCTTGATGCCTTCGGCCACCACGACGATGGAGTAGGGTTTGCCTTTCCGCACCCGTGTCATGATGGTCTCGCATACATGTGACATGTCGTAAGTGAACTCGGGCAGCAGGATTACGTCACCGCCTCCGGCCATGCCTGAAAAGAGCGCAATCCAGCCGGCTTTATGCCCCATCACTTCAATCACCATTACCCGGTTGTGCGAGCTGGCGGTAGAGTGCAGGCGGTCTATGGCTTCGGTGGCGATGGTCACGGCCGAGTCGAATCCGAAAGAGTAGTCGGTTCCCCACACGTCGTTGTCAATCGTCTTGGGCACGGAGACCACGTTCAGTCCCATGGCCGACAGCTTGTAGGCTGTCTTCTGCGTGCCGTTACCGCCGATGCAGACAAGACAGTCCAACCCCAATTCATTTACATTCTGGGCGATCAACGCGGGTTTGTCTTCCTCGGCATCGCCTCCTTTCTTCTTCTTAAATGGCTTTTCACGCGAAGTGCCCAACACGGTGCCGCCCAAATGCAGCAGTCCCGACATGGACTTCTCCGTAAACCGCTCCACATCCTTTTCCAAAAGTCCTTGGAAACCGCTGTGAATTCCATACACTTCCATACCAAAATATTGTATGGCTGTCTTGCTCACCCCTCGAATGGTGGCATTGATGCCGGGGCAATCCCCGCCTGAAGTCAAAATACCTATTTTCATACGCTCGATGGATTATTGGGCAATCAATAGGGACCATTCCCTTCTTATACCGCCGTAAAGATAGAAAAAATCGGGTAAAAAGAGAATGGAAACCGATTAATAAGTTTAATTTTGCAACTTGAAAGCGTTTTGAGGAGCGAATGCAATGAATGTCACCCAACTATTGAATAGCCTATATTTCAATCCCCGGCTGAAAGAAATCGAGCAATATGCCATTGCTGCGGGAGCGTTGCAAAACGGTGTGCTGCAGCGGCTTGTCACCATGGCGGCGGATACCGAGTGGGGTAAGAAATACGATTACGCTTCTATCCGCACCTACGAGACTTTCAGGAAGCGGTTACCCATACAGACTTACGAGGAGATAAAGTCCTATGTGGCACGCTTGCGCCAAGGGGAGCAACACTTGCTGTGGCCCTCTGAGATACGTTGGTTCGCCAAATCATCCGGCACGACCAACGACAAGAGCAAGTTTCTGCCTGTCAGCAAGGAGGCGTTGCATGATACCCACTACCAAGGAGGCAAGGATGTCGTAGCGCTCTACTTGGCACAGAATCCCGAGAGCCGCTTCTTTTCGGGCAAAGGCTTGATTTTAGGTGGTAGTCATGCCCCCAACTTGGACAGCAACCGCAGCTTGGTGGGCGACCTTTCGGCCATCTTGATAGAGAACTTGAGTTCATTGGTCGACTTCATCCGCGTGCCAGGCAAGCAGATAGCCCTGATGGAGAATTTCGAGGCCAAAATGGAGGCCATTGCGGGCAGCACGATGCATGTGAACGTGACCAACCTTTCGGGCGTGCCCTCGTGGATGTTAGTGCTCATCAGGCATATACTCGAAAAGAGTGGTAAGGAACGGTTGGAAGAGATATGGCCCAATCTGGAGGTCTTTTTCCATGGCGGCGTGGCTTTCACTCCTTACCGGGAGCAGTACAAGCAGGTTATCCGTAGCGACAAGATGCACTATATGGAGACTTACAACGCCTCCGAAGGCTATTTCGGTACCCAGAACGACCTGAACGATCCCTCATTGTTGCTGATGGTGGATTACGGTATTTTCTACGAGTTCATCCCCTTGGAGGAGTTGGAGAAAGAGACCCCAAAAGTCTATTGCCTCGAAGAGGTGGAGTTGGGAAAGAACTATGCGATGGTTATCTCCACCTCCTCGGGACTGTGGCGTTATCTGATAGGCGATACGGTGAAGTTCACCTCCAAAGATCCCTACAAGTTCGTCATTACGGGGCGTACCAAGCACTTCATCAACGCTTTCGGCGAGGAGTTGATTGTGGACAACGCCGAGAAGGGGCTGGCCAAGGCCTGTGCCGCCACGGGTGCCCAGGTATTGGAGTACTCCGCCGCGCCCGTCTTTATGGACGAGCATGCCAAGTGTCGTCACCAATGGCTCATCGAGTTCGAGCAAATGCCCGATGACTTGGGGCGTTTTGCCCTAATTCTGGACGAAGCGCTCAAAGAGTTGAATTCTGATTATGAGGCCAAACGGCAGAAGAACCTCGCCCTGCAACCTTTGGAAGTCATCGTGGCCCGCAAGGGGCTTTTCTACGACTGGCTCGACCATAAAGGGAAGTTGGGCGGACAGCATAAAATACCGCGTCTCAGCAATACCCGTGAGTATATGGAAGAGATGCTGGAATTGAACAAACAAACAAAATGACCATTATGGAACAACCGTTGATTATCTACAACACGCTTACCCGCAGAAGAGAACTGTTCGTACCCCTGCACGCCCCGCATGTGGGCATGTACGTGTGCGGTCCCACCGTCTATGGCGACCCACATTTGGGACACGCGCGTCCGGCCATTACTTTCGACTTGCTATTCCGTTACCTTACTCATATAGGTTACAAAGTGCGTTATGTCAGGAACATCACCGACGTGGGCCATTTGGAGCACGATGCCGATGACGGGGAGGACAAAATCGCCAAGAAGGCGCGGTTGGAGCAGTTGGAACCCATGGAGGTGGCGCAATACTACACCAACCGCTACCACAAGGCCATGGAAGCGTTGAACGTGTTGCCACCCAGCATCGAACCGCACGCCAGCGGACACATCATAGAGCAGATAGAGTTGGTCGAGGATATCTTGAAGCAAGGTTATGCATACGAGAGCGGCGGTTCCGTCTATTTCGATGTCACCAAGTATGACAAGGACCACCATTACGGCCGGCTCTCCGGCCGCAATTTGGACGAGGTGCGCAACGCCAGCCGTGAGTTGGAGGGACAAGAGGAGAAACACAACCCCGTGGACTTTGCCCTTTGGAAGAAGGCGCAGCCTGAACACATCATGCGCTGGACTTCGCCTTGGGGAAAGGGTTTCCCCGGCTGGCATTGCGAATGCACGGCCATGGGCAAGAAATACTTGGG
>JAJPYP010000100.1 GCA_021204885.1 Prevotellaceae bacterium | reverse complement strand
GGGGCTTGGTCTACTCCTGTGCCAGTATCGGGCACTTGGAAGGGGGGCCGAAGGACGAGACGCCGCCCCGTTTCCTTACCAGTACTCCTTTGCCGGGCGAGCTGCAAGTGACCAAGAAGAAGTTCTCCATTGTCTTCGACGAATACCTGAAATTAGACAAACCGGGCGAGAAGATTGTCTTTTCACCGCCCCAGATACAGCAACCCGAGGTGAAGGCCAGCGGGAAGCGCATCATCGTCACCTTGCAGGATACGCTCATAGACAACACCACCTACACCATCGACTTCGGCGACGCCATCCAAGACAACAACGAGGGGAACCCATTGGAAGGCTTCACCTATACTTTCTCCACGGGCGACCAGCTGGACTCGTTGGCCATTTTAGGAACGGTGCTCAACGCCTCCAACTTGGAGCCGGTCAAAGGCATGTTGGTGGGGTTGCACTCCAACTTGGCCGATTCGGCCTTCGTTACCCTACCTTTTGACCGCGTGGGGCTTACCGACAGCCGGGGGCAGTTCTCCATCCGCGGCGTGTCGCCGGGCGAATACCGCATCTACGCCTTGCAGGATGCCGACCAGAACTACATGTATTCCCAGCCTACCGAATACATCGCCTTCAACGACACGCTCGTCATCCCCTCGGCCGAGATGAGCGTAAGGCAAGACACCATGTGGTTAGACTCGCTCACGGTAGACACCATCTACGAAGTGAGCTACACCCACTTCATGCCCGACAACGTGCTGCTGCGTTGCTTCAAGGAGGAAAAATATAATCAGCGGTTGCTGAAAACCGAGCGGTTGGTGCCTTATAAATTCTCCTTCTACTTCACAGCTCCCGCCGACACGTTGCCTTTGATAGAAGGGCTCAACTTCGACCCTGCCGACGCATTCATCGTGGAGTATCCCACGGGGCGCATCGACACGCTGAACTACTGGATAAAAGACACCTTACTCTATCAAATGGACACCTTGCGCATGAAGTTGTCCTACCTTTACACCGATACCTTGGAACAGCTTGTGCCGCGCACCGACACCTTGGAGCTCATCTCGCGCTTGAACTACCAACGCTATATGGACCGTCTGCAAGAGGCGGCCGAGCAGGAGCGCAAGGCCGAGGAGAAACAGAACAAGAAGAAAGGCTCCAAGAAGAAGGACACGCAGGAGAAGCCCAAAAACAACTCCTTGAAGGTGAATGTCTATGCCCCCAACTCGATGGATGCCTACGACTACCTCTCCTTTACGTTCGAGGAACCGGTGATCCACATCAACGACACGGCCTTCCACGTGCGGCAAAAGGTGGATACGTTATGGCATGACATCCCCTTCGACTTCCAGCACGACAGCGTGGAGGTGATGCAATATAACATCTATGCCGACTGGGCGTTTGGCGAGAGCTATCAGCTCGAGGTGGATACGCTGGCGTTCCAAGGCCTGATGGGACTCTACACCGACCCCATCAAAAAGGAGTTCAAGATAAAGATGCCCGAAGAGTACGGCCAAATCTACTTCAACATCACCGGTGCCGATTCCATCGCCTTTGTGGAACTACTCGACGCGCAAGACAAAGTGGTGCGCAGTGTCCCGGTCTCGCCTACGGGCAGGGCCGACTTCTTCTACCTGAATCCCGGCAAGTATGCCGCCCGCCTCATTAACGACACCAACGGGAACGGCATTTGGGATACGGGCAATTATGCCGAGAAACGACAGCCGGAGCGGGTGTACTACTATCCGCAGCAATTGGAGCTGAAAGCCAACTTCGACCTGTTGCAAGACTGGAATCTCTTCGCCTTGCCGTTGGACAAGCAGAAGCCCGACGAGATAAAAAAACAAAAGCCCGATGACAAGAAGAAAAGATAGCCCAAGTTCCATAGTCAAGGCAGCGGCCGTTCCATCATCCGTCAATGGTAGGGTGGCACGTGGACACGGATGGCTATGGACGGCTTTGTGCTTTGCCGTATGGGTGTGTGCCTTGGCCCTGCCCGTAACGGTACAGGCACAATGCACGGCCGAGAACCATGCCTTCCTATCGGGGGAGCGCTTGGTCTACGACCTCTATTTCAACTGGAAGTTCATCTGGAAGAAGGTGGGGTTTGCCAGCTTGGAGACCACCTCCACCACTTACGACTCCCGCCCCGCCTACTGTATGGACATGCTCTCCATAGGGAGCAAGAAGACCGATTTCTTCTTCAAGATGCGCGACACGCTGACCTGCTACATCAGTGACCGCTTGGAGCCGATGTACTTCCGCAAGGCGGCCGTAGAAGGGAGCCGCTACACGATAGACGAGGCTTGGTTCTCTTACAAGGACGGGATATCACACGTTAAGCAGAAGCGCACGTGGCACAGCCCCCAACGCGAGGCCCAGTACACGCAGTTCCAAGACAGTACCCGTTGCATTTTCGACATGTTGAGCATTTTGGCGCAGGCCCGCTCGTACGACCCGGCCGATTACAAGATAGGCGACCATATCTTCTTCCCCATGACAACCGGACGCAAGGTAGAGGAGCAGGCGTTGGTGTATCGCGGCAAGCAGGACATAACGGCCAACAACGACACCATTTACCGTTGCCTTGTCTTCTCTTTCGTGGATTACACCAAAGGCGGCAAGGACAAAAGCGCCAAGGAAAAAGAGGTCATTACCTTCTACGTCACCGATGACCTGAACCACCTGCCCATCCGCTTGGACATGTACCTGAACTTCGGGTCGGCGAAGGCATTCTTCAAGAACGGGCGCAACATCCGTTATCCCTTGACTTCCATCGTAAAGAAGAAAAAGTGAAGGGAATTGATTATCTTTGCAAGATTAAATTATAGAATAAGTAAAACAGATAATATATGGCTTTAAAAGCAGGCATCGTAGGACTGCCCAATGTAGGTAAATCCACCCTTTTCAACTGCCTTTCCAGTGCCAAGGCGCAGGCGGCGAACTTTCCTTTTTGCACCATCGACGCCCAGATGGGACAGGTATCCGTACCCGACGAGCGGCTCACGCGCTTGGCCGAATTAGTGCACCCGGGACGCATAGTCCCCGCCGTGTGCGACATCGTGGATATCGCCGGCTTGGTGAAAGGGGCCAGTAAAGGAGAAGGATTGGGCAACCAGTTCTTGGCCAACATACGCGAGTGCGACGCCATTATCCACGTGCTGCGTTGCTTCGATAACGGCAACATTGTCCATGTAGACGGCACGGTGAACCCCGTGCGCGACAAGGAGATTGTCGACACCGAACTACAACTGAAAGACTTGGAGACGGTGGAGAACCGCATCAAACGGGTGGAGAAGGTGGCTAAGGTGGGCGGAGACAAGCTTGCCAAGGTGGAATACGACCTGCTCACGCGCTACAAAGATGCGTTGGAAAGGGGAGTTAGCGCACGTACCGTGGTTTTCTTGAACGAAGACGAGGAGGCTTGCGCCAAGCAACTCTTCCTGCTCACGGCCAAACCGGTACTCTACGTCTGCAACGTGGACGACGCTTCGGCCTCCACCGGCAACCACTATGTAGAGGAGGTGCGCCAAGCCATCGCGCCTGAGGGGGCACAGCTCTTGGTCATTTCCGCCGGGAGCGAGGCCGACATCGCCGAATTGGAGAGCTACGAGGAGAAACAGCTCTTCTTGGAGGACTTGGGACTGGAAGAGAGCGGCTGCAACCGCCTTATCAAGGCCATCTACAGCTTGCTTGATTTGGAGACGTTTATCACCGCCGGGGAGATGGAGGTAAAGGCGTGGACCTACCGCAAAGGGTGGAAAGCCCCGCAATGTGCCGGCGTTATCCACACCGACTTCG
>JAJPYP010000235.1 GCA_021204885.1 Prevotellaceae bacterium | reverse complement strand
ATCGTGGCCTTCGTGAACGGCGAGTACACGCTCAAGCGGTTCCACTACGACAAACAGAACGACTGCGTGTGGTTGTTGCCGGCCAACAGCGACTACCCGCCCATCAAGGTGACCAAGGAGAACGACTTCATGATATGGGGCGTGCTCACCTACAACATCAAAAACCAGCTACACCACAAATGACGGGATTGGTAGACTGCAACAACTTCTACGCCTCGTGCGAAAGAGTGTTCAACCCCGACCTGCGCGACAAGCCCGTGGTGGTGCTCTCCAACAACGACGGCTGCATCATCGCCCGCAGCAACGAAGCCAAAGCGTTGGGGCTGAAAATGGGCACGCCTTTCTACCAAGCCAAGCCCTTGTTGGAACAATTAGGCGTAGCCGTCTTCAGCAGCAACTACAACCTCTACGGCGACATGTCGCGCCGGGTGATGATGCTCTTGCAGGAGATGACCCCCGGCATCACCCAGTACAGCATCGACGAGTGCTTCGTAGACCTCGCGGGCATCCCCGACCTTGCCCCGTTCGGCAAGCGGTTGGTGCGCACGGTGGGGCGCGGCACGGGCATACCCGTCACCTTGGGCGTCGCCCCCACCAAGACCTTGGCCAAGATAGCCAGCAAGTTCGGCAAGCGTTACAAAGGTTACGAAGGGGTGTGCATCATCGACACCGAGGAGAAGCGCGAAAAAGCACTGCAACAGTTGGATGTGGGCGACGTGTGGGGTATAGGCCGCCACAGCGTGCAGAAGCTGCGCTATTATGGCGTGAACACCGCGTGGGACTTGGCCGTGAAACCCCGTGAGTGGGTGCGCCGCATGCTCACCGTCACGGGCGAGCGCACGTGGCAAGAGCTTCGCGGCACGCCCGCCATCGACGTGGAGGAGTTGCCCCAAAAACAAAGCATCTGCACCAGCCGCAGCTTTCCCGGGCAGGGATTGGACGACCTTGCCCCCTTGACCGAAGCCGTAGCCAACTTCGCCGCCGCCTGTGTGCGCAAGCTGCGCGAACAACACTCCTGTTGCAAGACGCTCACCGTGTTTGCCTATACCAGCCCCTTCCGCAACGACCGCCCCGCCCACTTGATAAACCGCACCCTGCAACTGTCCGTAGCCACCCATGACCTGCAAGAGATAGTAGCTGCCGCAACCGGCGTGCTGCGCGAGGAATACCGCAAGGAGTGTCTCTATAAAAAGGCGGGCGTCATCGTATGGAACCTGTGCGACCAAAGCGCCGTGCAAGGCGACCTCTTCGACCATGTGGACCGCGCCCGCCAAGCCCGCTTGGCCAAAGCCATCGACGCCATCAACCGCAAGAATGGCCACAATACCGTACACGTGGCCGTACAGGGAACGGACAAACGTTGGCACTTGACGGCGGAACACCTCACCCGGCAATACACCACCAATCTGAAAGAGGTGATTCAGATAAAGACAGACCGCTAAAAACGTGCCGACGCATGCAAGCAAGAAAAAATCCCTATCTTTGCACGGCTCGAAGGGGCTGTGTCAAAAGACACATCCCCTTCGGGGACCTTGCTTGACCACCCCTCCAAACCTCCCCTAATAGGGGAGGCTTGGTCGGCCTACGGCCTCCGAAGTGCTTTTTCTCGACTATATTCGAGTTTTGACACACCCTCTTTCCTTTTATATAGACACGCACGTCCATCACGTCATTGACGAGGTTTCTCGGGTTCTGATACTACAAAGATACAACGATTCATTGATATGACACAGTAATCTGCCATCTTTTTATGAGACTCATCTGACAGGAATACATCAGAATGTAACAAGAAAGCCATACAAGTAAAGCAATTATTTCGTACTTTTGCACGCGGATAATCAGATTGGTAAAAAGAGAAACAAAAGAGTTATGTTACGAATAGCCGTACAATCGAAAGGCCGTCTGCATGAAGACACGATGGCCCTGCTTGCCGAGACAGGCATCAAGATAGGCAGCAGCAAACGCACGCTGTTGGAGAAAGCCAGCAACTTCCCCATCGAAGTGCTCTACTTGAGAGACGACGACATACCCCAATGCGTAGCCACAGGCGTGGCCGACTTAGGGATAGTGGGACGCAACGAATATGAAGAAAGGCAGGAAAACGCCCGCATCGTGCAAGGGCTTGGCTTCAGCAAATGCCGCCTCTCCTTGGCCATTCCCAAAGGCGAGGACTACCAAGACCTGACGTGGTTCAACGGCAAGAAGATAGCCACCTCCTATCCGTTGATATTGAAACGCTTCTTGAATGAGAAAGGCATCCATGCCGAAGTACACGAGATAACCGGGTCGGTAGAAGTAAGCCCCGGCATCGGATTGTCTGACGCCATCTTCGACATCGTTTCCAGCGGCAGCACCCTTATCAGCAACAACTTGGTAGAAGTGGAAACGGTGATGCAGAGCGAAGCCATCCTTATCGCAGGCAACCACATCACCAAGGAGAAACAAGCCATTGTAGACGAGCTGCTCTTCAGGATAGAAGCCGTAAGGAACGCCCAAGACAAGAAGTACGTGCTGATGAACGTACCAAGTGAATGCTTGGATGCCGTGGTGGCCATACTGCCCGGCGCGAAGAGCCCCACGGTAATGCCGCTGGCTACCCCGGGCTGGAACAGCGTGCACACGGTAATAGACGAGAAGAGCTTCTGGACCATCATAGGCAAGCTCAAGGAATTAGGAGCCCAAGGCATCCTCGTGGTACCCATCGAGAAAATGATACTCTAAAGAGATGCTCAACATACACATCTACCCCGACAAAGCCGAATGGAGCGCCCTGTTGAAGCGCCCTGTAAAAGACGCCGCCGCATTGGAAGCCACGGTAAGCGAAGTGCTGCGCGATGTAAAAGCACACGGCGACGAAGCCCTACGCAAATACGAGCTGCAATTCGACCACGTGGACTTGAAGGAGCTGGCCGTAAGCAAGGAAGAGAAGCGCGAAGCCCAAGCCGCCGTAAGCAAGGAATTGAAAGCGGCCATCGAGCTGGCACATAAGAACATCGCCGCCTTCCACAGCGCACAAGCCTTCCATGGCGAGCACTGCAAGGTGACCGATGGCGTGGAGTGCTGGCAAGAGAGCCTGCCCATAGAGAGAGTGGGCCTGTATATACCCGGCGGCACGGCAGCCTTGTTCAGCACCGTACTGATGCTTGCCACCCCTGCCAAGATAGCCGGTTGCAAGGAGATTGTTCTCTGCACGCCGCCCATGAAAGACGGGAAAGTACATCCGGCCGTATTAGTGGCGGCGGCAACGGCAGGCGTGGAGCGGATATACAAGATAGGCGGCGTGCAAGCCATCGCCGCCATGGCATACGGCACACAGTCAGTACCCAAAGTCTACAAGATACTGGGTCCCGGCAACCAATACGTGACCTGCGCCAAGCAGTTGGTATCGCCTGCGGAAGTGGCCATCGACATGCCCGCCGGCCCCAGTGAAGTGATGGTGCTTGCCGATGGCACCTCCAACCCCGCTTTCGTGGCAGCCGACCTGCTCTCGCAAGCCGAGCATGGCACGGACTCGCAGGTATTGCTCTTGACCACCACACCCGATATAGTGCAGCAAGTAGAGGAAGAGACCGCACGCCAACTGGCAAGCCTGCCCCGCCGCGACATCGCCCGGCAAGCCTTGCGGCACAGCCGCATTGTGGTGCTGCATAACGACGAGGAGATGATGGAGATGGCCAACCTCTACGCCCCCGAACACTTGATTATAGAGACCGCCAACTACATGGAATTAGCCGGGAAAGTAATCAATGCCGGCAGCGTCTTCTTGGGCAGCCTTACCCCCGAA
>JAJPYP010000184.1 GCA_021204885.1 Prevotellaceae bacterium | reverse complement strand
GGGTAATCGTATCCCCCACCCTTACCTCGGTCGATGTCTTTATGCCCGATATGATGTAGCCCACGTTGCCGGCACGAAGCTCCCCACGCGGCACCATGTCCATCTTGAGCACGCCCACCTCGTCGGCATCATACTCCTTGCCGGTATTGAAGAATTTCACCTTGTCGCCCGTGCGCAACACGCCGTTCTCAATCTTGAAATAGGCTATGATGCCCCGGTAAGAGTTGAAGACGGAATCGAATATCAACGCCTGTAGCGGAGCCTCCTCATCCCCTTCGGGAGCCGGAATGCGCTCCACCACCGCCTGCAATATCTCCTCCACGCCCATACCCGTCTTGGCCGACGCACGGATAATCTCCTCGCGCTTGCAGCCAAGCAACTCCACGATCTCGTCCTCCACCTCGTCGGGCATCGCGCTGGGCATGTCACACTTGTTCAGCACCGGTATAATCTCCAAATCGTGTTCCAACGCCATGTAGAGATTGGAGATGGTCTGCGCCTGCACGCCTTGCGAAGCGTCCACCACGAGCAACGCCCCCTCGCAAGCGGCGATGGAGCGCGACACCTCGTAAGAGAAGTCCACGTGTCCCGGCGTGTCAATCAAGTTCAATATGTAGTTCTCGCCCCCATAGACATACTCCATCTGTATGGCATGGCTCTTGATGGTGATACCCCGCTCGCGCTCCAAGTCCATATCGTCCAACATCTGCCCCTCGGTCACCTCGATGGTATGGGTAAACTCCAGCAGGCGGTCGGCCAAGGTAGACTTACCGTGGTCTATATGGGCTATGATGCAGAAATTGCGGATATGCTTCATCTTTCAACAAATAACTTGTACGGGGCGGGAACGGTGCCAAGCGTCCATCATCGCGCTTCCCGTGTGCAAAGGTAATGAAAAGCGGGCGAATAAAAAGAGAAGACATAAAAAAAGAGGTTGTTCCCCATAGATGAACGACCTCTTTTCGTGGCTCGCTAAAATGTTTCTTAGTTCAATTTCACGAACAGTTCGCCTTCTACTTCTTGGGCTGAAATCTTGTCCTCTCTGAGTAACCAACCCAATCCCAAATACAAATCCTTGTCAAGCAATTTGGCTGCCTTCTTCACTTGTTTGACAGTCATGCCTTCGGTCTCGTTCAAGACATTCCAAATCTTGCCTGCGGTTTCCCCGGCTTTTTCTTTCAACATTTTCTTTATTATTTTTAGTTTGACATCCAAGAATCATCCCTCTTCTATAGGCCTGATTCTCATTTCGGCCGCAAAGGTAATTATTTTTATGCTATACAACACATTGCATGGCAGTTTTTTCAATATAAAGACCGAAAAAGAACTTAAAACTGCATAATCCGGCACTTGAACAACACTTTTTCATCTGCTAAAACGGAAGAGAAAGCAAGTGAAGAGGTAACTTCGCAAGAAACAAGAACCCTACTTCCAGTCCCGGCAAGTCATTCCACCACACCTGACTGCAAATACTCCGTCCATATCCGCGCCGCCTCGGCCACAATCTCCGCACACGGCCGCTTGGCATAATACCCGGCGGTACGCGCCTCGGGCATTGGCGAGCCTTCCGGCTTCTTCAATCCCAACAACTCACCGCAACAAATCGACCCGTTCCGCTGCCGGAACTTCTCGGCCAACGCTTGTACCAACGCATAGTTCGCTCCCTTGCCTTCCCTGTCCTTCGGGTCGACCGAACCCTTCTCCAACCCGGCCAGCATGAAGAGTCCGCATGCCGCCCCACACGTCAGCCGCATGCGTCCTATCCCGCCGCCAAACGAAGCCGACATGCGCAACGCCTGCTCCTTGGTAAAGCCATAATCACCGGCAAAGGCAGCCACTACCGACTGCGCACAATTGTACCCGCTCTTGAAGAGCGCCGTCGCTTCCTGTATCTTCTCTTCTGCATCCATTGTCAATTCTCCTATTCCATTAACGGCAGCATCCCGCCGCATTCACTTTTATAACACAAAGGTAGGGAATATATTCCGCATATGCAAAAATACGCCCAAGCCGTTTGATGGCGAGTATATGTTACTCTTTAACCAACCGCACAAGATCTCTAATATGATTGGTCAATGTGGTTAGTTCCCATTTTTAGGAAGAGTTCGTCAGGTTCAATCAGTCCGGTTCATCAGGCTATATCATTCGTAGAATCGCAATCATCAGATGCAGATGATGTACGCTTGCTTTCCATCATATCGCGTAAATCGTCCAATACCGTTCCTTTGTATGAAAAGTATTTGGCTCCTTGATAGGCTCCGGATGTATTCCTTTTCTCTTCAGGCATGAATGTACCTACAAAAGGAGACAACTTATAGATTCTCCCCTCGTATTCAACGGAATCATCGCTTGCCACCTTCACTTCCGTATTCGTCGGAATAAAGGTAACACACTCACCTATCTTGATGCCGACCATGCTGAATTTGAAACGTCCTCTCTTCACGACCCGTTTCTCGGCTGCCGACGCAGCCTCTTTTTCTTTCGCATCAACCGGTTTGTTATTCTCATATACCGTGACGACAGCATCGTCGACCATATTGGCTATATCATTGAATATATCCAAGGCTACTTGAGGCGGCACATTAAAGAATTCCCTGTTCTGACGTATGCGCAAGTCTGTAAACCGGTCAATCTGCTTATGCACGTGTTTCTCAACCTCGCTATATTTAACCGTCTGAATGGTGGCATATATCTCAAAGGGCAAAGGAACCGCCGTATTGTCTAATTCCTTTGACCGCACATCCACAGGCCGTGCGCTTTTGCCAATCTTGATCCAATCTTCGCGAAAGCTTGGATTGGTTAGAATATAAACATATCCAGGTTCATCAGTCTTTGTCATATTGCTATTCTTTTTAATTCCAATTGAATGTCCGTATTATATAAGAAATTCAATCCGTCGAAGGGCCATTCTGTTTGTCAACAGGCAAAGTTAATGATTATCATACAAATCACAACCATCAAGCCCATTTAAGTTTAAATACCTGCCATAGATGACGACAGATTGGGAAGAAAGAGGATGAAAGTGACGCGCCCAAAGAGGCCGTTGTCAATTACCTCAGGCAGGGTTTCCAATCCGTACCGAAAGGAAGCGAATGGGGTGGTTTTACCAAAATGGCATGGATTTATTGTAATAGGAAGCATATTATCATTGCTGCGGCATGATTGTATGGCATAATATCAAATCAGCGGGAGGCGCGAATCTAAGGAATGTATTCGTTAGGGTGCAAGGAATACATTCGTTAGGGTGTAAGGAATGTATTCGTGACACTATGACAAACACATTCGTTACAGCCTGTCGAAAGCTTTCGACTTGACTTCATCTCTACAGAGATGACACCCTCATCTCTACAGAGATGACACCCTCATCTTTATAGAGATGATACCCGCCTTCTAATCTCATTTGGCACCCAAGTAACCGTGTCGGTACAAGCGCTGGGATAAAGTGTGCTTGGAATGTCATTGACAAGATTATGGAGATACATGAAACGCGATTTCCTGCGAAGGCAAGTTGGCAAGATAGGCCTATCTTTACCTAAAAAAGAATGGAAAAACCATGTTTTTGCGAGGCTTTATTAAAGTGGCTTTTTTGCCCGTTTCGCGCCATCATTCAATTTCCCTTGGCAGGAGCGGGAAGGTGAAGGGTTACCATGGTAATATAACACGACAACTTGAATAAGCTGCAAGATGACGGGTGACACAGGTGACAGCAAATTCATAAACTTTTCGCGTTATTGCTGTTTTTTTAGGTGGGGGTATAATACCACCCTATAAAAAACATGCAAATTCAGAAATCTTTATAGAAACGTGTGTCAC
>JAJPYP010000269.1 GCA_021204885.1 Prevotellaceae bacterium | reverse complement strand
GTTGTTCATCTGGTCGCCGAAGCGGATGATGAGCATGTCTTGTGCATCGGCCCAAGCGGCGCAAACGCGCATCCAAACGGCAATCTTGCGCTGTGTCTCTTCCTCTTTCCAGTAGCCTACAACCACTTTGCGGCGAATGCGCATACGGGTGCAGATGTGACCGAACTCACGGTCGCCGTGGGCCGACTGGTTCAGGTTCATGAAGTCCATGTCCATGGTGTCCCAAGGTATCTCTTTGTTGAACTGGGTGTGCAGGTGGAGCAACGGCTTCTTGAGCTGTTGCAGACCGTGTATCCACATCTTGGCAGGCGAGAAAGTGTGCATCCATGTGATGACACCGATGCACTTATCATCGTTGTTGGCTGCCTTGAACACGCTCTCTACCTCTTTGGAGGAGTTGGCGGTGCCTTTATAGACTACCTTGACGGGGAGTTTACCCGACTCGTTCAGGCCTTTTACCATTTCGTTACTGTGACCGTCGACTGCGATGACGGCATCACCTCCGTACAGGAGCTGTGCTCCGGTTACGAACCATACTTCGTATTGATCAAATGCGTTCATAATGTAATTTTTTAATGATTGTTTTTTGTTGTTTTATAAGTTCAGGAAACGGGGTGCCGGCTTGCTTGTGCCGGCTTTCCCTTGGTTATTTTTGTCCGTAATAGGCATTGGGACCATGCTTGCGGCTGAAGTGCTTCTCCACAAGCAGCGGGTTCATGGTCAATGCCGGGTTGATGGCATAGGCAATGCTGGCCATCTTGGCCACTTGCTCCATGACGACGGCATTGTGCACGGCATCGCGGGCATCTTTTCCCCACGCGAAGGGACCGTGATTCTTTACCAGCACGCCGGGCGTGTGCACGGGGTTCATGCCCTCGAAGCGCTTCACGATGACGTTGCCTGTCTCCAATTCGTAGGCTCCCTCGACCTCTTCTTTGGTCATGTCGGCCGTGCAGGGGATGGCTTCGTGGAAGTAGTCGGCATGGGTGGTGCCGATGTTGGGTATGTCACAGCCGGCTTGCGCCCATGCGGTGGCGTAGGTGGAATGGGTATGTACCACTCCGCCGATTTCGGGGAACGCCTTGTAGAGTACTACATGGGTGGGGGTGTCGGAAGAGGGACGCAAGATGCCTTCCACTACTTTACCGTCGAGGTCGACAACGACCATGTCGGATGCTTTCATCTTGTCGTAAGCCACGCCGCTGGGCTTGATGACGACCAAACCGGTGGCACGGTCAATGGCCGATACGTTGCCCCAAGTGAAGATAACCAATCCGTGTTTTACCAAAGAGAGGTTGGCTTTGAATACTTTTTCTTTTAAATCTTCGAGCATATTCGTTCGTGTTTGGGTTTGATTCTTCTATATATAATAGGTAAAGAGAAAGCGGCCGGTCAGCGGTTTCATAGCTTGAACTTGGCACTCTTGCGGTAGGCTTTCTCATTGAACTGATAGAGGGCCGCCCCACGTTTGGAGCCGGTCTTGTCTATCCGTCCGGTATTCTCTATGTAGTCCATCTCGGCGATGCGCTTGCGGAAGTTCCGCTTGTCGATGGGTTCGCCGTAGATGGCTTCATACAGACTTTGCAGCTGGGAGAGGGTGAAGGCTTTAGGCAGCAGGTTGAAGCCGATGGGTTCGGCTGACGCTTTCTGCTGCATGAGCCGGCGGGCCTTCTCCACCATAGACGGATGGTCGAATATCAACGGGGGTAGCTCGTCGACATTCAACCAATGGGCATTGTGCTTGGACACTGCGGCGCGGTCGTACTCGTTGATGTTGATCAAGGCGTAGTAGGCCACGGAGATGACCCGCTCGCCCGGATCGCGGTCAACGGCACCGAAAGTGCCCACTTGTTCCATATAGACCTGCTCCAAGCCGGTGAGTTCGGCCAACACGCGCTTGGCGGCGTCGTCCACGCTTTCGCCCTCTTGCACGAAGCCGCCCATGAGCGACCACTCTCCCATCGCCGGCTCGAAGTTACGCTGGAGCAACAGCAATTTCAGGTCGGCTCCGTTGAAGCCGAAGATAATGCAGTCCACACTTAGGTAGAACTTCGGGTTTATTTGGTAATAGGTGGTCATTTAAAACGGTTTTGCAGGTTTATACTTATTATAGGCACTGTCTCGATTACCAGAAGTAGGCGTAGAACAGGGCGCACAGCAGGACAACTCCCAAAGTGGCCACAACATCCCATTTGGTCCAGCTCTTGCGGATAATCTCCTTGTAGCTGCCGGTAAAGGTAATGGCCTCGACTTGCTGGGGCGTGGGTTTGGGGGTGAAGCAGGATACTACGATCATCAACAGGATGAGGAAGACAAGCAGCCAGATCTCGAAGATGAGCCAGTTGGTCTGCCAGAACCATGTGGTGCAATTCCAGAACCAGCCGGTCATCACGTCTTTACCGGTGTTGGTCAAGATATTGGTCAACAAGCGTACCATACCGATAAGGAAGCCCACAATCATGGCCGTCTCGCCGGCTTTGGGGGTGATGCGCTTGGAGAAGATACCCATGGCGAATACGGCTACCATGGCAGGGGCAAGCAACGACTGTATGCCCTGCAAGTAATCGTAAAGGCTGCCCAAACTCATCATGACGGGAATCCATACCATACCGAGGATAACGACCACTACCGTGGCGATACGTCCTACCAATACATAGGTGGACTCACTCTTGCCCTTACACATAGGCTTGTAGAAGTCTTCCGTGAAGAGGGTGGCGCAGGAGTTGAAGAAAGCGGCCAAAGAGGCAACCAAAGCGCAAATGAAACCGATGGTTACGATACCTTTCACACCGGCAGGCAATACATCTTTTACCATAACGGCAAAGGCGGCATCGGTATTGGAGAGGTCGAACTCTCCTTTAGAAGCCAATGTGGCGGCGACCATACCGGGAATCAAGAACATGAACACGGGCAGTATCTTGAAATAACCGGCGGCGATAGTACCGCGGCGGGCACGTTTCATTACATCTTCGTTGGGCTCGCCTTTACGCTGCCCCAATACACGTTGTACGATGTGCTGGTCGGTGCACCAGTACCAGAAACCGATGATGGAGGCACCGATGAATACCCAGAATGCGGGATAATCCTGATACATGGGGTCGGCCGGTGTCCAGTGGAACATGTGGTTGGCACCGTAGGCCACGCCTGTGGCTTGGTTCACGTTCATGAAGTTACGGGCATGGTCCATCATTTCAGACCAACCGGTGGCGATGTTGCCGCCGCCCAATGCAGACAATCCCAAGAAGAGTACCAAGAAGGAACCGATAATCAGAATAGGTGTCTGGATGGCAGAGATGGTCATCACGCCTTTCATACCGCTGCACACGGTGAAGATACCGGTGAGTACAATCAGACCGATGGCACCGTACCAGAAGGGCAGTCCCAAAAGGAACTCAAGGAAGATACCGCCTGTATAGGCCGTGACGCTCACCTTGGTAAGTATGTAGGCAATCAGCGTAATGATGGAGAGCCAGGAACCGGTGCGCGGAGTATAACGGTATTTCAGGAAATCGGGCATGGTGATAATCTTGCCCAGTTTATTGTTCAGCAGCTGATAGAAAGGAACGAAAAGCCAGCCCAAGAGCAGGATCATCCAGCCCTGCATCTCCCAGTGGGCCATGCCCACACCCGACTTGGCACCTGTACCGGCCAAACCTACCAAGTGTTCGGAACCGATGTTGGCGGCGAAAATGGCGGCACCGATGATGTACCACGGTTCTCCTTTACCGAAGAGGTAATCTTCGCTGTTGGCGCCTTGTTGGGCACGTTTGTCTTTCATGACGGCACGCCATACAGCCCATACGACCGCCACAATGCCGACGGCTAAGATCAACCAGTCGAGCCAGATAAATTCATGTGAACTCCAATTCATGATAATGGTATTTA
>JAJPYP010000243.1 GCA_021204885.1 Prevotellaceae bacterium | reverse complement strand
CTAAAAAGTTATATATATAGATGTCGCAGTGTCACACCGGCAATCGGGACAGCAAAAAACCGTCAGCTCTTTTTACCATGCTACAAGAGCGTGTCTTCAATCGGCTCCGGCAGTGTCTCGGCCATCTCTTCCGCCGAGCGTTCCACCATAAGCCAGAAACGTCCGTTGTGTATGTGTTCTATATGACCCCGCAAAAAGCTGTAGAACGACAAAACCTACATAATCAACATAAAGCTTGAAACTTGTTTTTTACGTGATAACATGCAAAGGCAGTGCTTTTATGCCACTTTTCCAATGGGAGAACAGCGTTTTTTGCCGCTTTTCCAAGATTGTCACTCTTACCAGCCGCCGCCAAGGGCCTTGTACATGTCCACAAGGGCAAGAAGTTCGTCGCGCACGGCGTTGCTCACGTCGATTTGGGCGTTGAAGTAGAGACGCTGGGCGTCGAGCACGTCCATGTAGTTGATGATGCCGTTGATGTATTGCAGCTGGGCCAGTTCCATGGTGGTCTTGGAGGAGTGTTCCAACTGTAGGCGCGATTCGTATATCTCTTTCATCTTGTTGTAGTTCACGATGGCGTTGTGCACTTCCTTGAAAGCGTTCAGCACGCTCTTCTCATAGCGGGCGCACTCCTGCTCGTAGGCGGCTTTCTTGGCCTTGAGCTGGGCGCGGTACTTGCCCCAAGCGATGATAGGGAACACCAAGTTGTCGCGCAGCCAGTGGTAGGGCGAGTGGTAGAGGTCGGACAAATACCCGCTCTCGTAGCCCAAGTGTACCGTGAGGTTCAGTTTGGGGAACATGTTGGTATAGGCCACACCCACGGCGGCATGGGCGGCCTTGAGTTGCTGCTCGGCCTGGCGAATGTCGGGACGGCGTTCCAACAACGTGGAGGGAAGTCCGGCAGGGAGCGACCCGGGAATGTGCGTCTCTTCGGGCAGCACGGAACGCTCTATGTGTTGGGGATACTCGCCTACCAGAAAGGCGATGTCGTTCTGCTTCAAGGAGATTTTACGTTCCAAATCGGGCACGAGGGTGGCGGTACGGGCATACTCCACTTCGGCCTGCTGGTAGGAGGTCTCCGAGGTAAGTCCCCCTTCGAAACGTATCTTGGCCAGGCGCACGCCTTCTTCACGGGCATTCAAGGTTTGGCGCACGATAGAGAGCTCGTTGTCCAGGGCCACTAACTCGAAATAGGCTTGGGCCACTTCGGCGATGATGCTCATCTGCAAGGCACGCTGTGCCTCCACGCTGGCAAGGAACTGTGCCACGCTGCGCTCCCTTGCCCAACGCAGGTTGCCCCAAAGGTCTATCTCCCAGGAGAAGGCGAGCTTGGAACCGAGTTCGGGGTCGTTGGAGTAATCGTGCCCGCCGTAGTTTACGGCCTCCTTGTCGGCATAACCCAAGAAGCTCACGGAGGGGAAGAGATTGGCCAAGTCCACATGCTTGGTGGCGGCCAGCTCGCGCACGCGGGCGGCGGCGGCTTTCATGTCTTTGTTATAGACCAACGCCTTCTCTATGAGTCCTTGCAGGGTGGTGTCGGCATAAACCTCCCACCATCGTTTCTCGGCAATGGAGAAGGAGTCGACGGGTTGCAGCGAGTCGATCCGCTCGGGCAGGTTCAAGTCGGGGCGCACATAGCGTTTGCCCACTTTACAGGAGGCCAGCAGCAGGATGCACGTCAATCCAAACAGGAGATATAGGGTTGTTCTTCTCATAAGCTATACTTTTTACCGCAGTGAGCCGCTATGCCGTTTTTCTCTTTAACTTGCTCCTTACTTTCGCCTTTATCTTATAGACCAACACGAAGAAGAAGGGCACTAACACGATGCCGAAGACCACCACGAATATCATGCCGAAGAAAACGCCCGTACCGATGGCACGGCGGCTGGCCGAACCGGGCCCGCTGGCCAATACCATGGGGACCATACCGAGGATGAAAGCCAAACAGGTCATCAGGATGGGGCGGAAACGGAGCTGTGCGGCATGCAGGGCCGCCTCTACAAGGTCGCGTCCTTTATCTACCTGCACCTTGGCGAACTCCACGATAAGGATGGCGTTCTTGGCGGCCAAGCCCACGAGCATGACCAAGCCTATCTGGAAATAGACATCGTTCTCCAAACCGCAAAGCGCCACGCCGATGTAGGCACCCAAGGCCGCCACGGGCAAGAAAAGGAGCACGGCGATGGGCACCGTCCAGCTCTCGTACTGCGCCGCAAGGAAAAGGAATACGAACAGGAATACCAACGCGAGGATATAGCCTGTTTGTCCGCCCGCCTTTTTCTCTTGATAGGAGAGTCCGCTCCACTCCACGCCGATGTTCTCGGGCAAGTGGGTGCGGGCTATCTGCTCCAATATATCCATGGCCTGGCCGGAACTGTAGCCTTGCGCGGCCGAGCCGCGGATGATGGCCGAAGAGAACATGTTGAAACGGCGGATACTGCCCGGCCCCGTGGTATAGGCGGTGGTGCCCAATGAGGTGAGCGGTACCATGCTGCCGTTGGCGGCCTTCACGAAGAAGAGGTTCAAGTTCTCGCGGTGTTCGCGGTAAGGAGCCTCGGCTTGGATGTAGACCCTGTAGATGCGGTTGAACATGTTGAAGTCGTTTACATAGACCGAGCCGGTATAGGCCTTCATGGTGGAGAATACGTCGGCCAAGGGCACGCCCAGCATTTTCACCTTGTCGCGGTCCACGTCGAAGTAGAGTTGCGGTATCTCGGCTTGCAGCGAGGAGGAGAGCCCGCTGAGTTCTTTCCGCCGTCCGGCATAGTACATCAGCGTGTCGGCCGCCTGTACCAAGTCGTCGAAGGAGGCGTCGCTACGTGCCTCCAACTGCATCTCGAACCCGCCGAAGGTACCCAAACCGGGAATGACCGCCGGCTGGGAAATGTAGACCTTGCACTCGGGGTACTCGCTCAAGTCGCGTTCCACTTGCTCCATGATGGCGCGGATATTGGTGTCTTTCCGCTCCTCCCAAGGCTTGAGCATGACGGTGAGCACACATCGTGCCTGGCTGCTGCCCACACGCGAACTGCTGCCGGTAACGTTCTCCACATAATCTATATACGGGTTCTCCAGCAAGTAGTTCACGGCGCGTTCGGTCACGGCACGGGTACGTTCCAAGGTGGCGCCGTCGGGCAACTCCAACTCCACGCTGAAATAACCTTGGTCTTCTACGGGCAGGAAGCTGGAGGGCACGAAGCGGTTTATCAGGAAGATGGCCACTATCACCATGCCGAAAGCGTTGATGATGCGGCGGGGATTCCTTACGGCCAAGGAGATAAGCCCGTTGTATTTGCGGTTGCCCACATAGAGCCAACGGTTGATGTAACGGAACACCTTGTTCTTGCGCCCCCGGGTATCGACGGGACGAAGCACGAGCGAACACATCACGGGGCTGAGCGTGAGCGCCACAACAGTAGACAGCAGCACGGAGACGGCGATGGTGATGGTGAACTGGCGATAGAGCTGCCCGGTGATGCCGCTCAGGAAGCTCACCGGCACGAACACGGCGCAAAGTACCAACGAAGTGGCCACCAAGGCACTGGTCAGTCCGCTCATGGCCTTCTTGGTGGCTTCGTAAGGCGACAGCCGTTCCGACTCCATAATCTGCTCCACACTCTCCACCACCACGATGGCGTCGTCCACCACGATACCGATGGCCAGCACTAATCCCAACAGGGTAAGGATGTTGAGCGAGAAGCCGAATATGAGCATGAAGCCGAAGGTTCCTATCAAGGAGATGGGCACGGCCACCATGGGGATAACGGCGGCCCGCCAGCTCTGCAAGGAGAGGAACACCACTAACATGACCAGTACCAAGGCTTCGAAGAGGGTCTTGTAGACCTCGTGGATGGACTCGGAGATATAGGTGGTCATGTCGAAAGGAATCTCATAGCTCATTCCTTCGGGGAACACGGCACTGATCTCTTTCA
>JAJPYP010000127.1 GCA_021204885.1 Prevotellaceae bacterium | reverse complement strand
GCCGATGCCGCCGGCGTGAAGTACACGCCGGGCTTCGTCCACACGGTGATGTACAACACCTACCTGAAAGACCACGAGGCACCCGAGGATATAGAGTACTACATGTGTGGCCCCGGTCCCATGTCGAAAGCCGTCGTGAGCATGCTCGACGGACTGGGCGTGGAGCCTTCGAGCATCATGTACGATGATTTCGGCGGATAAAGGCTTTCTCGCTTGAAAAGGATATGGAAGCGGTAGATGTTTTCATTTGCCGCTTCTTTTTTTTAATCGCCACTTATACTGACAGCCACTTATAGCAAACCACCACTTTATATCTTACCCCTTAAACCGGCTTGACATGGAACAATCGGAAATACTGCGCAACCTGAAAATAGAACGGCTCACCCCCATGCAGGAGGCGGTCATCGACGCTTACCTTACCACCCGTGGGGACTTGGTGTTGTTGTCGCCAACCGGTACGGGTAAGACGCTCGCCTTCCTGTTGCCGCTGGTACAGACCTTGCGCGAGGATGTGGAAGGCGTGCAGGCGGTGGTGCTGGAGCCGTCGCGTGAACTGGCGTTGCAGATAGAGACGGTATTCCGCTCTATGGGTACGCCCTTCCGCGTGATGAGCTGTTACGGCGGCCGGCCGGCCATGGGCGAGCATCGGGTCATGCGTGGTATCTGTCCGCAAGTCATCATCGGCACGCCCGGGCGCATGAACGACCATCTTTATAAGGAGAACTTCGACGCGCGTACCGTCACGACTTTGATTATAGACGAATTCGACAAGTGCTTGGAGCTGGGCTTCCAAGAGGAGATGGCCGAAGTCATCGGCAAGCTGCCCGCCTTGCAAAGGCGCATATTGCTTTCGGCCACCGATGCCGAAGAGATTCCCCGCTTCACGGGCGTGGAGAAGCGTCCGTTGCGCTTGGACTTCCTTGACCCCGCCGCTTCTACCGCTCGTCTGGAGTTGCGGCAAGTACATTCGCCCGACAAGGATAAGTTGGAGACGCTCTACCGATTACTCTGTACGTTGGGCGAACAGTCGACGCTTGTCTTCGTGAACTACCGGGAGAGTGTGGACCGCGTGACGGCTTTCTTGAAGTCGAAACGCTTTCCTTGCGCCGCCTTCCATGGCGGCATGGAACAGCAAGACCGGGAACGGGCGCTCTATAAGTTCCGCAACGCTACCTGCCCCGTGCTCGTCTCCACCGATTTGGCCTCGCGCGGCTTGGATATTCCAGGCATTGACAATGTGGTGCATTACCACCTGCCCGTCAATGAAGAGGCTTTCATTCACCGCAACGGCCGCACGGCACGCTGGGAGGCACGCGGCTACTCTTTCTTCCTGTTGCATGAGGAAGAGGCGTTGCCCGATTATGTACCTTTCGATATTCCCCTCGTCGAGTTGCCTGCCGACACGCCCAAACCGCCCAAGCCTTTATGGGCTACCGTCTATATAGGCAAAGGCAAGAAAGAGAAGTTGAACAAGGTGGATATCGTGGGCTTCCTCTGCAAGAAAGGGGGGCTTTCGGGCGATGAAATCGGTGCCGTCGACGTGCGGGAGCATGCCTCATACGCCGCCGTTCCCAGCACACGGTTACGACAGTTGCTCACCATGGTGCGCGGGGAGAAAATAAAGGGCATGAAGACCATTGTGGAAGAGGCGAAGTGATTTCCACGATTCTTTGCAAAAGGACGTCAATAGTGAAAGAAGATTGAATTTAAAACGGTAAAACTTGCATTATGGAAATAATTCCTTATCTTCGCAGAGTGTAGTACGCGGCTTTCGGCTTGCCGCCGTCATAAAGCCGCCCACACAGAGACGAGATTGAATAACTAACGATATTGTATAACTAAAAAGCATTCAAAATGAAAAAGCATAATTTCAATGCAGGACCTTCCATCCTTCCGCGCGAGGTCATTGAAGATACAGCGAAAGCGATATTGGATTTCAACGGTTCGGGTCTCTCCTTGATGGAGATCAGCCACCGTGCAAAAGACTTCCAGCCCGTGGTCGACGAGGCCGTAGCCCTCTTCAAGGAGCTTCTCCACATTCCCGAAGGCTATTCCGTACTCTTCCTTGGCGGCGGTGCCAGTCTGGAATTCTGTATGGTGCCTTACAACTTCCTCGAGAAGAAAGCGGCCTATCTCAACACGGGTACATGGGCCAAGAAAGCCTTGAAAGAGGCCAAGGGCTTCGGCGAAGTCATAGAGGTAGCCTCTTCGGCCGACGCCAACTTCACCTACATTCCGAAAGACTTCACCGTTCCCGCCGACGTGGATTACTTCCATGTAACGACCAACAACACCATCTTCGGTACCGAATTGAGGAAAGACTTGGATGTGGACGTGCCCATGATTGCCGACATGTCCTCTGATATTCTTTCCCGTCCCGTAGACGTGTCCAAGTACATCTGCATCTATGGTGGTGCCCAGAAGAACTTGGCTCCTGCCGGCGTTACGTTTGTCATCGTGAAGAACGATGCCGTGGGCAAGGTATCGCGCTACATCCCCACCATGTTGAACTACCGGACGCACATCGACGGCGGTTCCATGTTCAACACGCCCCCTGTCGTTCCCATCTACGCGGCCCTGTTGACCCTGCGTTGGATCAAGGCCCAAGGCGGAGTGGAAGCCATGGAGTGTCGTGCTAAGGAGCGTGCCGATATGCTTTATGCCGAGATTGACCGCAACAAGCTGTTCACGGGCACGGCCGTCAAGGAAGACCGTTCGCGCATGAACATCTGTTTCGTCATGGCTCCCGAATACAAGGAGTTGGAGGCCGAGTTCCTGAAGTTCGCCACCGCCAAAGGCATGGTGGGCATCAAGGGACACCGTTCCGTAGGCGGCTTCCGTGCCTCCTGCTACAACGCCATGCCCAAAGAGAGCGTACAGGCTTTGATAGACTGCATGCAGGAATTTGAAGCCATGCATGCGAAATAAGGCGCGTGTAAGTTCATAGTGTAATGTTCCCTTTTAATTGGATTATATGAAAGTATTGATAGCAACCGATAAACCGTTTGCGAAGATAGCCGTGGACGGTATCCGTAAAGAGGTGGAGGCAGCCGGTTATGAGCTGGCCTTGCTCGAGAAATATGGCGAGAAAGCCAAGTTGTTGCAGGCCGTGAAAGATGCCGACGCGCTCATCATCCGCAGTGATGTAATAGATGCCGAGGTATTCGATGCCGCCCCATCGTTGAAAATCGTGGTGCGTGCCGGTGCCGGTTATGACAATGTGGACTTGGCGGCCGCCACGGCCCATGGCGTATGTGTGATGAACACCCCGGGACAGAACTCCAACGCCGTGGCCGAACTGGTATTTGGTCTCATGGTGATGGCCGTGCGCAACATGTACAACGGTACCTCCGGCAAGGAGTTGAAAGGCAAGAAGCTGGGCATCCACGCCTACGGCAATGTAGGCCGTAATGTGGCCCGCGTGGCCAAAGGCTTCGGCATGGAAATCTATGCCTACGATGCCTTCTGCCCCAAAGAGGTCATAGAGAAAGACGGCGTGAAGGCCGTCGCTTCGGCCGAGGAGCTGTACAGTACGTGCGATGTCGTCTCCCTGCACATCCCCGCCACCGCCGAGACAAAGAACTCCATCAACCATGCTTTGGTTGACCGTCTTCCCAAAGGCGGCTTGCTGGTGAACACGGCCCGCAAGGAGATTATCAACGAGACCGAACTGATTGAGCTTATGGAGCAACGCCCCGACTTGAAGTATGTGACGGACATCATGCCTGCCGCCAACGACACTTTTGTCGCCAAATTCCCGGGACGTTACTTCTCCACACCCAAGAAGATGGGCGCACAGACTGCCGAGGCCAACATCAACGCCGGCATCGCCGCCGCCAAGCAAATCGTGGGCTTCTTCAAGGAGGGTTGTGAACGTTTCCGCGTGAACAAGTAAACAGGAGCCGCAAGGACTATCCCATTCATTTCGTTTATCAAAGACAGACTTTGTATCATGGCAAC
>JAJPYP010000041.1 GCA_021204885.1 Prevotellaceae bacterium | reverse complement strand
ATGCATGAATTCGCAGGTTACAACATGCCCATAGAGTATTCGGGCATCATCGACGAGCACCTCACCGTGTGCCATGCCGTGGGTGTGTTCGACGTGTCGCACATGGGGGAATTTTGGGTGACAGGGCCCCACGCGCTGCCCTTCTTGCAGCAAGTGACCTCCAACAACGTGGCTGCCCTGACGCCGGGAAAGGCACAATACAGCTGTTTCCCCAACGAGACGGGAGGCATTGTAGACGACCTGATAGTGTATTGCTTCGAGGCGGAGAAATACCTGCTGGTGGTAAACGCCTCCAACATCGAGAAAGACTGGAACTGGTGCGTGGGCCACAACGACGAAGGGGCAACGTTGGAGAACGCTTCCGACCGCATGGCCCAGATAGCCGTGCAAGGGCCCAAAGCGATGGCTACCTTGCAGAAGCTCACGGAGATTGACCTCTCCACCATCCCTTACTACCACTTCACCCACGGCGTGTTTGCCGGCGAAAAGGATGTAATCATCTCCAACACGGGCTATACGGGCGCGGGCGGATTTGAACTCTACTTCCCGCCCGAGGCCGCCATGCGCATTTGGGATGCCGTGTTCGAGGCGGGCGCGGAACATGGCATCAAGCCCATCGGCTTGGGCGCACGCGACACGCTCCGTTTGGAGATGGGCTTCTGCCTCTACGGGAACGACTTGGACGACACCACCTCGCCCATCGAGGCGGGATTGGGCTGGATTACCAAGTTCACCGAAGGGAAGAGGTTCACCAACCGCGCGATGTTGGAACGGCAGAAAGCCGAAGGGGTGAGCCGCAAGCTCGTGGGCTTCGAGATGGTGGATCGTGGCATACCTCGCCACGGCTACACGTTGTTTTCGCCCGAAGGCGAGGCCATAGGCCATGTCACGTCGGGTACCATGTCGCCCACGAGGAAGATAGGCATCGGCATGGGGTATGTAGAGACCGCCTACGCCAAGCCCGGTACGGAAATCGCCATCGACATGCGCGGACGCAAGCTCAAGGCGGTAGTGGTGAAGCCGCCGTTCAGGAAGTAGTGGCTAACCCTCCTACACCCCTATACCAAAGAATATATCAAGATATACAGTATGGTCAACATGCCGATGACTACTGGTATGAAGAGTTGTTTGGGCTGATGGGGAGCGGGGGTTGTCCGGCTCCCGTTCATGCTACCCATGCCTGGCGTGACTATCGCGGTGAAGAGACTGTAGCAAAGGAAGGAGATGGCGACACCCACCAATCCGCCTGCCAGCAAGTCGCTGGGATAGTGCAGCCCCATGTAGGAACGGGAGTAGCAGGTGAGCAGCGCCCAACCCGCGATGAACCAAGAGAGCAAGGAATTGCGGAAGAGGAAGATGAAGAAGAAGGCCAGCGCCCACGTGTTGGCGGCATGGCACGAGGGAAAGCTGTAGATGCCTCCGCGATCACCGTCGACCACCTGTATCACCGCCGACAAGGGATTCTGCAAGTTGGCGGGACGCAGCCGGCACACCCAAGGACGGATGAAGGTGCCGCACGTCTGGTCGGCCAAGAAGATGGTGAGTGCAATCGCCGCAAGGCACACTATGGCCGCTTTCCAACGCAAGTTACGCACGATGACGTAGACAAGCGCGGCATACATGGGCACCCAAATCCACTTCTCGCTGAACAGGCGCATGAAGTCGTCGGCCCACCAGGAACGCCAGCTGTTCACGGCCAAGAGCAGGTTCACGTCCATCTGTTCCCAGCCCGACAATATATCCAACGGCATCATCATGCGACCTGTTTCCTTTATACCTTATTATATATATACTCACCTCGAGGCGATGTCGTCATACAACTTCTGCAAATAGGCCTGCCCCCCGGCTAATAGTTGTTCGGTCTCCTTGCCGGAATGCTGCACCACGGTGCCGCTCTTGTTGTCGTAAATCACCCGGCCGGTGGCATCCACCATGCCGAAAGCGTCGGGCACGGTGAAGAAAGCGAAGTGGGCAGAGGCCGGATTGAGCATATCCTTGCTGAAGGTGAACTCCCCATGCGGCAGCGAGAGTTGTGCCAATAACGTGGCCACAAGGTCTTGCTGCGAGCCGTACACATCTACCCGACGGGGCTCCTTCACGGCACCGCCCAAGAGCAACAACGGTATCTGGTATCGACCGAACTCGAAGTTGTCGATGGTTTCGGGATAGGCGCCTAAGTGGTCGGGCACCAACACGATGACCGTCTTCTCCCATTGCGGCAGCCGGCGGAAACGGCGGATGAAATCGCCCACACAACTGTCGGTATAGGCGAAGGCGTTCAACCGCTCGTCCTCCAAACGACGGTAAGGCACCTTGAAAGGCTCGTGGCTGCTGGAGGTCTGCAACACGCGCAAGCGGGGCGTGTCAACGGAAAGGGTGTCTTGCGCCACATCTTCCAACAGGCGACGGAAGACGAGGTGGTCGTGTACGCCCCACTTGCTCATGCGCTGGGCAAGGGGGAAATCACGGTCGCACACCAACCCCTCAAACCCCGAGGAGAGCAGGTAGGAGCGCATGTTGGTGAAGTCGGCGTCGCCGCCATAGTAGTAGCTCGTGGCATACCCCGCCTGCTTCAAACTGCCGGCCAACGAGGGCAGGGACTGGGTCTTGTGCGGGAACTTCATGAGGCTCATGTTGGGTTGTGCGGGGTAACCGCTCAATATGGACACGAGGCCACGGTCGGTACGGAAGCTGTTGGCGTAGAAGTTGGTGAAGAGCACGCCCTCGCGTGCCAAGCTGTCTACATTGGGTGTAACGCCGGGCACGCCGCCAAACGTCTCCATCAGCTTGGAGGAGAAACTCTCCATGATGACAAGCAAGATGTCGGGGCGCTCGCGGTTAAAGAGCGTGTCCACGGGTGCCGACGGGGCGGGCGGCTCCACGCCTTCGGCCGCCGCGTCACGGCAGGCGATAACGGCAGGGTCGAGCCGCTGCAAGAAGAGACGGTCGGCCGCTTCGGGTGCCATGAAGCGGTATTGCCGGCTGAAATCCTTCTGCTTGGACACATTCTCCATCAAGCTGAAAAGCGGGTTGATGGCGGCATGGTTCAAGCGTTGGTTCCCGCTGTAATAGACCTTGCCCACATTCATCGTGGAGGTGGTAAAGCCCCCTCGGATGGGAATGAACAGCAGCCCCGTCAAGAGGAGCAACACCAACGTCACGGGCAGGCTGTCGTAGGGCAGCTTCCAGCGGCGGAACGTGGCCTTGCGCAACAGCACGGCATAAAAGAGGCCATAGAGCAGGGCGGCATACAGCGCGATGAAGAGCACGCCCCCCACGAAGAGCCAGCCCGACGCGCTGGCCAACGTGTCCTTAGGCGAGGTGAAGAGATAGAAGAGCGGCGTGGCGTCCAAGCGGAATCCCCAATAGCCGTACAGCACCACGTCGACCGTGAAGACGAGCGACAGGACGATGGACACAAAGAGGAAATAACCGCACCATATACGGCGCAAGAGCGGGGAGAGCGTCCATGCGGAGAGTATCAGGAAGATGGCCGGGAGCAGCGTCAAGTAGCCCGCCAAGGAGCAATCAAGCGGCAGTCCGTGCCACACCACACGCAACCACTCCGTTCCTCGCACATCGGCATAGAGCGCATGGTAATAATACAGCATGAATAGCGGCTTCTGCACCACAAAGACACAAACAAGCAGCAAATAGGTCTTGATAAAACCGACTATCCTTTCTTTCATCACTCCAGATTACATGAAACCGAATACGTGCGCAAATGTAATGCTTTTATCCCGAATTTCGCTTTTTTTGTATATGAAATACACTAAAAAGGGGAAAACGGGTACTTTACCGCCACCTTTTCAGCACCAAGCGGTGCGTGATGGTGCAGGGTAGCTCCTCCGCATAGTGGGTCACCATGAGGAGCGTCTTGTCCCCTCGGTGGCAGAAGGCCTCGATGACCGCCTTCACACGGCGGCGGTTGTAGGTGTCCAATCCGTGCAGGGGCTCGTCGAGCACCAACAGTTCGGGGTCTTTCACGAAAGCGCG
>JAJPYP010000039.1 GCA_021204885.1 Prevotellaceae bacterium | reverse complement strand
TTCCACAAGCAGATGGTCTACTTCGTGAACATGAAGTTGGGTGTGAACAACTACATAGAGCGCATGTTCTCGCTCTATGCCCCCGCCACGTTCCTGTCGCTCTTCATCGACGACTGCATCGCAAACGGACGCGACTACTACAGCGGCGGCGCCCGTTACAACACCTCTTATATACAGTGCACGGGGCTTGGCACCACCACCGATTGCTTGGCCACCTTGAAGAAGCAGGTGTTCGAAGACAAGCGATACACCATGGACGAGCTGCTCGGGGCCGTGGGGCAGAACTTCCAAGGCCACGAGGTGATGCGCCAGTTCATCATCAACCACACCCCCTTCTTCGGCAACGACGACGACTATGCCGACGACATCGCCGTGAAGGTGTACAACGACTTGGTGGCGGCCATCGAAGGCCATCCCAACACCCGCGGCGGGCTGACGCAACTGAACATGCTCTCCACCACGTGCCACAACTACTTCGGCTCGGTGTGCGGGGCTTCGGTAAACGGACGGTTCGCCAAGTTCGCCATCTCCGACGGTACCTCGCCGGCACACGGTGCAGATACTGGAGGGCCCACCTGCGTGGTGAAGTCATTGGGCAAGTTAGACCAGACCAAGTCGGGCGGCACGCTGCTGAACGTGCGCTTCGTGCCGCAACTCTTGGCGCGTGAGGAAGACTTGAAGAAGTTGGTCTCCCTCATACGCACCTACTTCGCCATGGGCGGCCACCACATCCAGTTCAACGTGGTCGATACCGAGACGCTGCTTGACGCACAGCAACATCCCGAACAGTACCGAGACCTCTTGGTGCGGGTAGCCGGCTATTCCGACTACTTCAACGACATGACCGAGCAGTTGCAGAACGAAATCATCGCCCGCACGCTCAACGAGGCGTTCTAAAGGCACCGACTGGCACGATGAGCTTGCTATTCGACATCAAGCGGTTCTCCATCAACGACGGGCCGGGCATACGCACCACCCTCTTCATGAAGGGGTGCCCCCTGCATTGCGTGTGGTGCCATAACCCCGAAGGCATTTCGGAACGCGCCACACGGCTCTACAACAAGAAGAAGTGTATAGGCTGCGCCTCGTGCGTGGCGGCGTGCCGGCAGGGCGTGCTGCGGCTTACGCCCGAGGGCATCGTGTGGGGCGACGGGTGCATCCTTTGCGGCAAGTGCGCGGAAGCGTGTCCTTCCAAAGCCATGGAGATGGCGGGCAAGGAGTGGGACATGGCGGCGTTGATGCAGGTCATCGAGAAGGAGCGGCAAGTAATGACCCGTTCGGGCGGCGGCGTGACCGTATGCGGCGGGGAGCCGATGATGCACCCCGCCTATTTAACGGACTTGCTGCGCGAAGTGGGTAAACGGGGCTTCCACCGTGCGGTAGACACCACGCTCTTCGCCTCCTCGGGCAACGTAAGGCAGGTAATGGAGCATTGCGAGCTCTTCCTTATCGACTTGAAGCTGATGGACAGCACCCTGCACAGCCGCTATACGGGCGTGCCGGGCGAGACGATATTGGAGAACATCGCCTTGGTGAGCCGGGCCGCCCATCCCTACTGGATACGCATACCCCTGATTGTAGGGGTAAACGCCGACAAGGAGAACCTGCAAGCCTCGGCACGCTTTCTAACTTCGCTACCCACCCCGCCCGAAGTGGTGAACCTGCTTGTGTACCACGACATCGGCAAGGGCAAGCACGCCCGCATGGGTACCCGCTATAACCCGGAGCACATTCCCATGCAAGCGCCTACCGAGGAGGAGCAAAAGGAAGCCGTAGCCCTCTTCGAGGGCTACGGCTTGCAAGTGCGTATCGGCGGATAGGTACCTTTTCAATTTCCTTTCACCAACAACGTGGCATTGTTGCCATCCTCCCACTCGGCCACAAGGCTGCGGTAGTCGGCATAATCGGCAGGCGTGATGAGCTGCTTGTCGAGCTTGAGCGATACAGTCACCTCTACTTGGTCGTTCTCCATGCTGACCGTCCTGCGCCATGCGCCTACGGCATTCACCTTCTCGCGCGTGCCTTGCGGCGTGCATAGCGTCGTGCCGGCGGGCAAGGTGACGGTGCAAGTCAAGGTCTCGTCTACCTTGCGCGGCAACAGCAGGTTGGTGGTGCGGCCGCTATAACCTACATTCAGATGCGTGCGCCCCTCTTGCGGCAGGGAAAGCACACGGTACCCGTCGGGCAAGGCGGTGCCTGTCTGCCCGGTCACCTCCATCGTAGCCGTGATGTTCACCGGATAGGGCGCTTCAAGCGTCACCGCCTCGCCCTCCAACGTGCGCACAGGCAGGTATTCGCCTAATGCGGCCACCTCAGGAGAGTCGATGAAAAGACCCGTCACGGCAGCCAATCCCAAGCAATCGGCATCATCGGCCCGCACACCGTAGGCAGCCTTCACCTCGGCGGGCAACCCGGCGGCTTGCAACAAGCCGGCCAGCAAGTTCAATTTCTCGGCCTGTGTGCCGTAGGCGGTGCGGATAACTTCAGAAGCGGGACGAAGGCGATACCCCGTGGCTTGCAAGGAGAGTGCGCAATCGCCCAAGCCCGCTACATAACCCTTCAAGACAGACGCGGCATCAGGCACATCGCCCGCCAAGAGCTTTTGGGAGAGAGCTGCCACCTCTTCTTCATCGGCAGCGGTGAACTGCGACTGCAACACGCCAAGCGACTCCTTGATGGAAGCGTAGGTATTGGCCAATATCACCCGCACGTTGCCTGCCAAGGCCTGATTGGGTTCCCGGTTGTTCTGCATGGCGGGTACATCCTGCAAGCTCCAAGTCACCGTCTTGTCGCCGTTCTCCACGGTCACTTCGGGCGCGGTGTCGCCGCCAACGAGCGTGTAGTGCAACGGACTCTCTTCGGGCACCGTCACGCTGAGCAGGTAATCTTTTACGGCCGAGGCTTGCTCCACCGTGGCGCATACGTCTAATGCGGGCAAGTAACCGGCCCGGGTGGTGATGGTGTAGTCCAAATAGATGGTGGCGCCTAATTCCAAGCCCGTGTGCACGATGACCATCTCTTTCAAGCCGTTGTAGGCGGGCGCACCGGCGGCATCACGGGGCAGACACTCCACAAAGGCGTTGTCGGGGGTTTGGATGATGGTGCCGTCGGCCTGCTTGGTGTACGACTCGTGTATCGTGAGCGTCTGCCAAGCGGGATTGTAGACGATGAACGTCTCGCCATTGGCGCTGATTACCGGATGGCTATAAAGAGAGAGCTCTTCGGTTACCCGCATCTCCTGGCTGCCGTCGGCATGCAGCACGTAACGCTGCTGCAACTTGCCATACTCGGCCTCGTGGGCCACCGCCTTTACAGGCATGAGGGAACAGAGTGCCAACGCCCCCATGCATACATATATAGAATAGGATACTCTTTTCATACCACGCTTTATTTTTTGATTAACAAATAGTCTCCGTAACGCTTGTGTGCCTCCACCGCACGGCGGAAGTTCTCCCAGTCAGAAGCCTCGTACACCCGCTTCTTCAAGGCAAGGTGGTTGTAGAGCGTCAGCTTGCCGTCCTCCTGCGCGAGCGAGCCCACGAAGTCGGCGGCCTGTCCCTGCACGGCATCCTGCTTGCCTTCGCCCGCCATGTTATACCCTTCGGGCAACCGGGTGGTCTCGTTCAGTTCCACCAAGCGCGAGCAACTGTCCTTGAAGCCATACTTGCGCTCTTCCAAGCCGGTGTCGATGCGCAAGTAGGTGCGCACTTGGTTGTAGAGGTTGTTCATGAGCAAAGGCTTGAAGAGCATCACGCCATTCCCCTGCACGACGGCATAATCGGGTATCTCGTAGTTGAAGGTAATCTCGATGGGAGCCTCTTGGTATTCACGCGGACGTTCGCCATAGTCCACACTCGTGAGCACGGCCTTGGGCGACACGTTCAAGAGCTGGCGTTCCATCATCTCGCCCCACTGGCTCTCCTGGCCACGGGTAAAGGTGACGCGTTTGTTGCTGGCGCTCGGAACCTCGGCCCTGTTGGGGAAGGTGCCGCGCAACGTGCCGT
>JAJPYP010000153.1 GCA_021204885.1 Prevotellaceae bacterium | reverse complement strand
ATCTTTTTACTTTTTGTACCTCCAAGAAAGTGTAAACCTTATTCAGTGTAAGACACCTTGCACCTCAAGCAAGCCGCCGCCGCATCGAAAGCTTTCGACTCCTCCTACCCAAAGCTTTCGAGGCATTCCTTACCCCTTATGACAGATTTCGTCAAGCTAATGAGCAGTGTGCGACCCTAACACTTTCATGGCGAGAATTTCATCCCCATTTATCTATTATTTGCCCTCTCACGGGACTTTTCCCCGTTTAATTAATGAGATAAAGTCCTTTTAGTATCTTTGCATAGTAGATCTACAAGGGGTGCCTTTAAGGGGGCATCGCGAGTGAAACAGATTAACTTTAACACCTGAATGTTATACCTAAAACATATAAAGTAAGTAAACGGACGATGATTGTGTGAGAGCGCATGGGGGAGACGCTCTATAATGTATCTCCCGTGAGTTTCGGCATCTGTTGCATATAAACAATCCGCATGTCTTGCAGTCGATGAGGTAGTGGAAAACTTATGATGTTCCTATAGAGGTATATATTGATACGGTGGTTGTATCTATCCCCCGAAAGGTATGAAATCAATAAAAAAAGATAATTTATAGTGGGAATGTTGCGGAAAAGAGCGAAATTTGCGATGTATTATGAAAATAGATTATATAACTTACTTAACAGAACGAATATGGCAAAGAGTGCATTGCAAATCGCAAGGGCTGCCTATCAGCCCAAACTTCCCAAGGCGCTGAAAGGGGCTGTAAAGGCCGTAGAAGGCGAGGCTACACAGTCGGTGGCCAATCAGGAAGAGATCAAGAAACTGTTCCCGAACACGTACGGGATGCCGTTGATCAAGTTCGAAGCGACCGCCGAGGCGACGGAGTTCCCTGCTATGAATGTGGGTGTCATCCTTTCGGGCGGCCAGGCTCCCGGCGGTCATAACGTCATTTCGGGTATCTTCGACGGCATCAAGAAGCTGAATGCGGCAAGCAAATTATATGGTTTCATCTTGGGTCCCGGCGGATTGGTGGATCACAACTATATGGAGCTGACGGCCGACATCATCGACGAGTACCGCAATACGGGCGGTTTCGACATCATTGGCTCGGGGCGTACCAAGTTGGAGAAAGAGGAGCAGTTCGAGAAGGGTTATGAGATCTTGAAGCAGCTGGGCATCAAGGCGCTGGTTATCATCGGCGGCGATGATTCCAACACGAACGCCTGTGTATTGGCCGAGTATTTCGCCGCCAAGCAGTATGGCATCCAAGTAATAGGTTGCCCCAAGACGATTGACGGTGACTTGAAGAACGAGATGATCGAGACTTCTTTCGGTTTCGACACGGCTTGCAAGACTTATTCTGAAGTCATCGGCAACATAGAGCGCGACTGCAACTCGGCCCGCAAGTATTGGCACTTCATCAAGCTCATGGGTCGTTCGGCCTCGCACATCGCCTTGGAGTGTGCCTTGCAGGTACAACCCAACATCTGCATCGTTTCTGAAGAGGTGGAGGCCAAGGCCATGTCGCTCGACGACGTGGTGGAGACCATTGCCAAGGCCGTGGCCGCACGTGCCGCCCGTGGCAACAACTTCGGTATCGTGCTCATTCCCGAAGGATTGATTGAGTTCATCCCCGCCATGAAGTGCCTCATTGCCGAGTTGAACGATTTCCTTGCTGCCAACGCCGAGGAGTTCGCCTCCATAGAGCCTGCCGGGCAGCGTGCCTACATCATCAGCAAGCTCACGCCCCAGAATGCCGCCATCTATGCCAGTCTGCCCGAAGGGGTGGCCCGCCAGTTGACGCTCGACCGCGACCCGCACGGAAACGTACAGGTATCGCTTATCGAGACCGAGAAACTGCTCTCGGAGATGGTGGGCAAGAAGCTGGCCCAGTGGAAGGCGGAAGGCAAATATACCGGCAAGTTCGCCGCACAGCACCACTTCTTCGGCTACGAGGGCCGTTGCGCCGCTCCTTCCAATTTCGATGCCGACTATTGCTACTCGCTTGGTTACACGGCCGCTTGGCTGATTGCCAACGGCAAGACGGGCTACATGTCGTCCGTGCGCAACACCACGGCTCCTGCCGACGAGTGGATTGCCGGTGGCGTGCCCATCACGATGATGATGAACATGGAGCGTCGCCATGGCGAGATGAAGCCGGTTATACAGAAGGCATTGGTGAAGTTGGACGGTGCGCCTTTCAAGGCTTTCGCCGCCGTGCGCGACGAGTGGGCGATAGAGACGGCTTACGTCTATCCCGGCCCCATCCAGTATTTCGGCCCTTCGGAGGTTTGTGACCAGCCTACCAAGACGTTGCAGTTAGAACATATGCGTGGGTAATACGGCATCAGGCTCCACTTCGAAAGGCAACAAGCCGGCTTCAGCATCGAAGCGCAAGGCATCGACGGCTAAGCGCGGTGCCTCGGCTTCGAAGCGTGGCAAACAAGGCACGTCGCGCCGCCGCACGCCGGCCAAGCGAGGTGGAAAACGCTCCACTCCGCGAGACTGGTCGGTGTGGGTGCGTTCGTCGTTGGCCGTGGGCATTGTATTGCTCTTCTTGTCGGGGTTTTACTTCTTCTTCATCCGTCCCTATTCCTATCGTTGGAAACCTTGTTACGGCATGAAAGGGTATGGTGTGTGCATGCCTTGCAGCTTCGAGGTGCACGGCATTGATATCTCACACTACCAAGGGGAGATTGACTGGGAGGAGCTGCACCGTAGCCAACAGGCCGAGTTCCCCATCCGCTTCATCTTCATGAAGGCTACCGAAGGGGGCGATCATGGTGACGACATGTTTGTCGAGAACTTCAGCCGCGCACGCCAGTATGGGTTCATACGTGGCGCTTATCACTATTTCCTGCCGGGTACCGATGCGGCCAAGCAGGCCGATTTCTTCATCAATACCGTGCAGCTTGACGAGGGCGACTTGCCGCCCGTGCTCGATGTGGAGACCACGGGCAAGGCGAGCCCGCAAACGTTGATGGCGGGCATCAAGACGTGGATGGATGTCGTGGAGGCGCATTATGGTGTCAAGCCCATTCTTTACACGCCTTACAAGTTCAAGAAGCGTTACTTGGACGATGCCATTTTCGACGATTACCCCTACTGGATAGCCCACTACTACGTGGACTCGGTGCACTACGAGGGCAAGTGGGACTTCTGGCAGCACACTGATGTGGGACAGGTGCCGGGCATAGGGCAGGAGGTGGACTTGGATGTATTCAACGGTTCGTTGGAGGAGCTTCAAGCCATGACATTAAAGGAGGGTGTGTAAGAACGAGGTCAGTTTCAGTCTGACGTGTCGTTCGGCGGCCGTAGGCCGACCAAGAGGGTGTGTCAAAACTCGAATATCGCGCTTCGGAGGCCGTTAGGCCGACCAAGCCTCCCCTATGAGGGGAGGTTTGGAGGGGTGATAAGCAAGGTTCGGCAGCATCAGTCTGACGTGTCAGGCTGATGCTGCCAACAGTAGTCGCTACCTTCCATGGCGTTGCGTTTGCATTGCGTTCCCTTTTGGGTGATGGCCATGCATTGGTGTGTGGTGGTGGCCGTTTCGTCGTCCACGGAGCCTTCATTTCCGTCATCCACAGTGCCTTCGTCGGTGGTGCTGGAGCTGGTCGTACCGCCCTCTTGCACCACGGTGAGTGTCTTTTCCAGTCCGTACTCGTCGTTCTCGATGTAGAGGATGATGCCGCGCGTCTCTTCGCTGTCGTTCTTGTCCAACTTGAGGTAGACTCCCTCGTCGCGCTTTTCAAAACTGAGCCAGCTATAGGAGGCGGTGGCGGTAATGCGGTAATCCACGTTGGCATGAATGGCTATGGTGCCGTAGAATCCGCCCGCAGAGAGGGTGATGGCATCGTACTCCAAGGTGATGGAGGGGGTCTGTCCATCTTGGGTTTGCTCTTGCCCTTGCGTTTGCTGCTCTTGGTCTTGTCCTTCGGCGAGGTTGTTGATGCATCCCCAAAGCAGCACGAGGGGAAGCGTCATCATCAGCCGGTAAATGGTTCTTGCATTCATAATGGCCTGTCTA
>JAJPYP010000096.1 GCA_021204885.1 Prevotellaceae bacterium | reverse complement strand
AGTAGGAGCAGGAACCAAGGTGTACCAAGCGGCTGTCGGAGCGTTCGGGCAGCATGAGCCGTATGTCCACACCGGCCAATGCTGCCGTCTGCATGGCTTCGGCCACGGCTTCGGTGGGCAGGAAGTAGGGGGTTTGCATGTAGAAGTAGCTGCGGGCCGAGGCGATGGCTTTGACCAAGCCTTGCATGATTTCTTTCCACGGGCCTATGGGGTTGCTTGTGACTACTTGTGCCAAAATGCCGCCGTGATTGCCCGTTTTGGGAAAGTAGGCGGCCGAGGTGAGCAAGGATTGGTCTACGAAGTACCAGTCGAGCAGGAAGGCGGTCTGCAGGCCGTGCACCGCGCGTCCTTCTATAAGCAGGTGGGTGTCGCGCCACACGCCCCAAGGCACGCCGCACACGTAGCGCTTGGCCAAGTTCATGCCGCCCACGAAGCCCACGCGTCCGTCTATGACCACAATCTTGCGGTGGTTGCGGTAGTTCACCTTGCTGGTGAAGAGGGGAAAACGTACTTTCAAGAAGGCGCGCGTCTCGATGCCGGCTTCGCGCATGGACTCGAAGAAGCGGCGGGGTACGTGCCAACAGCCCACGTCGTCGTAGATGACGCGCACTTCCACACCGGCTTTGGCCCGCTCTACAAGCACGTCGCGCACCAACCGGCCCACGGGGTCGTCGTCGATGATGTAGGATTCAAGGTGTATGTGGTGCGTGGCTTTCTTGAGCTGTGCAAGCAGAGAAGGGAGCATGGTGTAACCCGAGGTGTAGGTCTCCACCCGGTTGCCGTCGAAGGGCAGTGCCTGCACCGTGCTGTGGAAAAGGTGGATGAGCGGCCGGTAGTCGTCGGGCAGAAGGCACGTCTCTTGGTCCTTGTACTCGGCCACGGGCTTTTTGAGCAACTGGTCGTAGCTTTTCTTGCCTATGATGCGCTCGTGCCGGCGGCTGCGTCCGAAGAAGAAATAGAGCAGCAGGCCTATGACGGGCAGGAACGTGAGCACCAATATCCATGAGATGGTCTTGACGGGATGGCGGTTGTCGAGGATGACCACGACAATGGTGCCTATGACGGCGGCGGCGTAGAGTATGTCGAACACGCCAATGGCTATCTGCCCCACGATGAGGTTCCAATCGGTCATGGCGCGGTGGTTTTGGGGGTGAGACGCGCCTTGCCGAGGCGAAGGCTGTTGGTCACTACGCTGACGCTGCTCAAGGCCATGGCGGCGCCTGCAATCATGGGGTTGAGCTGGAAGCCGAAGAGGGGATAGAGCGCACCGGCGGCCACGGGAACGGCCACGATGTTGTAGATGAAGGCCCAGAAGAGGTTCTGGCGGATGGTGCGCACGGTCAGTTTGGACAGGCGCAGTGCCTGTGGTATCTTGCCGAGATCGGAGGAGATGATGGTCATGGGTGCGGCTTCCATGGCGATGTCGCTGCCGCTGCCCATGGCGATGCCCAAGTGGGCACGGGCCAAGGCGGCGCTGTCGTTGATGCCGTCGCCCACCATGGCTACATGGCGTCCGGCTTGTTGCAATGCTTGGATGAAGGAGGCTTTTTCTTCGGGCAGCACGCCGGCGCGGTAGTGCGCGATGCCGGCTTGCCGGGCCACTTCGCGGGCGGTGGCTGCGTGGTCGCCCGTGAGCAGGTAGACATCGATGCCGGCTTCATGCAGGGCGGCGACGGCTTGGACGGCGCCGGGCTTGAGCTTGTCGGCCAAGCCTGCAACGGCCAAGGCGGTGGTGCCGTCGGCAAACCAAACGACGGTCTGGGCTTCGGCTTCCAAGCGCGCGGCCGCTTGCACGAGCGACGGGGGAAGGGAGATGTTTCGTTCTTCCATGAGCTTGCGGTTGCCGGCGTAGTAACGCTTGCCTTCCACAGTGCCTTCCACTCCACGGCCCACGATGTTGTTGAATGTTTCCACGTCGACAGTCGGGGCGGCTTCAATGTGCAGGGTGACGGCCTCGGCCAAGGGGTGCTCGGAACGGCTCTCCATGCCGGCGAGGATGCTTTCCAAGTGTTGCCGGCGTTCGACAGTGGGCACCGCTTCCTCGCTCCACAGGAGTTGCGTCACTTCGGGATGGCCTTCGGTCAATGTACCGGTCTTGTCCACCACCACGGTGTCGACCTTGCGGGCGGTCTCCAAGCTTTCGGCGTCTTTGATGAGGATGCCGGCCGTGGCTCCTTTGCCGATGCCCACCATGATGGCGGTGGGTGTGGCCAGTCCCAAGGCGCAGGGGCAAGCCACGATAAGCACCGTGACCAAGGCCAACAGCCCGCGGACGATGCCGTCGGCAGGATCGAACAGTATCCAAAGGATAAACGAGAGCAGGGCGATGCCCATGATGACGGGCACGAAGACGGCGGCTACTTTGTCGACCAACCGCTGCACGGGCGCCTTGCTGCCTTGGGCGTCTTGCACGGCGCGGATAATCTTGGCAAGCAAGGTGTCGCCGCAAGTCTTTTCGGCACGCAGCGTGAAACTGCCTTTTTGGTTGATGGTGCCGGCATAGACGGCGGCGCCCGTCTCTTTGCCGCAGGGTACGGGCTCGCCGCTGAGCATGCTTTCATCCACGTAGGAGCAGCCGCTTGTGACGGTGCCATCTACGGCTATGCGCTCGCCGGGCTTTACAAGCAAGATGTCGCCGGGATGTATCCGCTCTATGGGTACTTCACGTGTCGTCGCCCCGTCTGCTGAAAGGATGGTCACCGTTTTGGGTTGCAAGCCCATGAGTTGTTTCACGGCTTGGGAAGTGTGGCCCTTGGCGCGCTCTTCCAACAGCCGGCCTAATAGTATGAAGGTGATGATGACGTTGGCTGCCTCGAAATAAACGTGTGGATAGATGCCGCGCGAGAGCCAGAAGGAGGGGAAGAAGAGGTTGAAGAGGCTGAAGAGATAGGCGATGCCGGTGCTGTCGGCAACCAACGTGTCCATGTTGGCGGCGCCGTGCTTGAGTTGTTGCCACGCGCCGGTGAAGAAGCCGCGTCCCAACCAGAATACCACGGGGGTGGCGAGCAGCCAACAGATGTAGTCACCGCATGGCAACCGGTGGAAGAACATACTGATGATGAACACGGGCAGGGTAAGTATCACCGCCCACGTGGTGCGGAACTTCAAGGCGCGGTAACGGCGCGCGTGCGCTTCTTCGGCCTGCCCGGTGGCTTTCTCTTCCTCGGCTTCCACGATGAGGTCGTAACCGGCGGCTTGCACGGCGCGCTGCAAGGCTTCGGGCGAGGTGATGGCGGTGTCGAACGTGACCATGGCCATGGCCGAGGCGTAGTTCACGGAGGCTTCGATAACGCCGGACTGCTTGTGGAGTGTCTTGTCTACGCGCGTGGCGCAGGCGGCGCATCCCAACCCCGTGACGGGGAACCGCTTTTGTATGGTTCTATGGGCTTTCATGGCTTGATTGGTTTTACTGCCTTGCAAAAATAGTCTTATTTCATGGAATAACGGGGCTCTTTTTCTGATTTGTGCTGCAGAATACCTACTATTTATGACGTTCTCCCCTTGATGTGTCTATGACACATCTCCTTCGGAGGCCGAAGGCCGACCAAGCCTCCCCTATAAGGGGAGGCTTGGTCGGGTGTTAAACAATATGTTCTCCCTTGATGTGTCTATGACACATCAAAGGGAGAACTACCTCGCGGTACTTCTCCCTCTTCTAAACTTAAAACAACCAACAAAAGAAATAGTGCCGGCCACGGCTTGCGGCGGCAAGGACCGCAAGGGGCGTGGCGGCAACTTGTTTATCTGACAAATAGCAATTCGCGGTATTTGGGCAGCGTCCACATTTGGTCGTCGACGATGAGTTCCAACTTGTCGATGTGGTAGCGTATCTCTTCCATCATGGGCACGATGGTGTCGTGGTAGGCGATGGCTTTCTCGCGTATGTCCTCAATCTTGTTGGCCACTTTGCGGGCTTCAATCATGGAGTCTACATGCTCCTTGATGAAGGCCGTGCGGTCGGCTATCTCTTCAATGAGTTCCATGTTCTTGGCCGAAAGCTTGGCGGCTTTCTCGGCGGGGAAGAGGT
>JAJPYP010000037.1 GCA_021204885.1 Prevotellaceae bacterium | reverse complement strand
TCATCGACCAGTTTGAATACCGCAAGAACTTGGTGTTGCAGACGTTGCAGGAGCATGGCATTCCCTTTGCATTCGAAGCCATCATAGGGCGAGGCGGATTGCTGAAGCCCATTCCGGCCGGTGTGTACGAGGTGAACGACGCCATGCTCGACGACATCCTGCACGCCATGCGTGTGCATGCCTGTAACTTGGGTTGCCTCATTGCATCCGAGCTGGCCGCCATGCTTCCCGGTTGCCGTGCCTTCATTGCCGACCCCGGCGTGGTGGACGAGCTGGACGACATTGCCCGTATCAGCGGCTCTCCCTTGTTGCCGCGTCTCTCCTTCTGGCACGCGCTCAACCAGCGGGCCATCGCACGCAAGTATGTGGCCGAACAGACGGCACTGCACCCCGACCACCCGGTAAGGTATGAGGACTTGAACCTCATCGTGTGCCACTTGGGAGGCGGCATCTCCGTGGGGGCGCACCGCCACGGGCGTGCGGTCGACGTGAACAACGCCTTGGACGGCGAGGGACCTTTCTCGCCCGAACGTGCCGGCACGCTTCCCGCAAGGCAATTGGTGGATTTCTGCAGCACCGGCCGCTTGACCAAAGAGGAGATATTGAAGCGCATCTCTGGCAGGGCCGGCTTGGTGGCCCATTTGGGCACTACCGACGTGCCCACCATCGTGTGGCGCATAGAGCATGGCGACGAGCATGCCCGCCTCATATTGGATGCCATGATTTACCAAGTGGCCAAGAGCATCGCCGCGCTCACGGTCGTGTTCTATGGCGAGACCGATGCCATCCTGCTCACAGGCGGTATGGCCTACTCCGACTACATTGTCTCCCGCCTGAAGGAGCGCGTCTCTTTCTTGGCACCCGTCTATGTCTATCCCGGTGAGGACGAGATGGAGGCTTTGGCCTCGAATGCGCTCGGTGCCATGCGAGGTACGCTGCCCTTGCAGGTGTATAAGTAGGCTCCTCGTGTCATTGCGGTTTTAAGTGAGTTGTCGGTATTAAGGCATTACGTAAAAACAGGTAAAGGCCCCGCCGCGGCAGCGGCGGGGCCTTTACCCGTTTTTTTTGCAAGGCTGCCTTACTCTTTATTCTCTATGGCCGCCTTGACGCTCCTTGTTGTTGTCCCTTCTTGGCGGACGCTCCCTGCGGTTACGCTGCTCACGCTCGGCATAGCCTTCCGGCTTGGGTATCAATACCCGGTGCGAGAGTTTGAACTTGCCCGTCTTGGGGTCGATGTCAAGCAGCTTCACGTCGATGTCGTCGCCCTCTTTGAGGCCGGCCTCTTCCACCGTCTCCAACCGCCTCCAGTCAATCTCCGAGATGTGCAGCAAGCCGTCTTTGCCCGGCAGGAACTCCACGAAAGCGCCGTAAGGCATGATGGAACGCACCTTGCCGTGGTAGGTCTCGCCCACTTCGGGCACGGCCACGATGGCCTTGATAAGACGGATGGCGTCGTCGATGCACTGCTTGTTGGTGCCGGCAATCTCTATGCGTCCGATGTTGTCCACCTCTTCGATGGTAATCGTGGCGCCCGTCTCTTCCTGCATGCCTTGGATAATCTTTCCGCCCGGGCCTATCACGGCACCGATGAACTCTTTCGGGATGGTCATCATCTCGATGCGCGGCGCGTGCGGCTTCAATTCGGGACGCGGCTCGGCGATGCACTCGGTGAGCTTGCCCAAGATGTATTCGCGGCCTGCCTTGGCTTGCAGCAACGCCTTCTCCAAGATGTCGTAAGAGAGTCCGTCTACCTTGATATCCATCTGTGTGGCGGTGATGCCGTCCCTCGTACCTGTTACCTTGAAGTCCATGTCGCCCAAGTGGTCCTCGTCGCCAAGGATATCCGAGAGGATGGCATATTTCTCTTCACCGGGGTTCTTGATCAAGCCCATGGCGATGCCCGATACCGGCTTCTTTATCTGTACGCCCGCATCCATCAGCGCCAGCGTGCCGGCACATACGGTAGCCATGGAGGAGGAGCCGTTCGACTCCAATATATCGGAAACCACGCGGATTACGTAGGGATAGTCTTTGGGAATCTGCCCTTTGAGCGCACGCCATGCCAAGTGGCCGTGGCCTATCTCCCTGCGGCCCACGCCGCGCTGCGCCTTGGCTTCGCCCGTTGAGAAGGGCGGGAAGTTGTAGTGCAACAGGAAACGCTCCTTGCCATGGGTCAACACGTCGTCGATGATCTTCTCGTCTAATTTCGTGCCCAAGGTAACGGTAGAGAGCGATTGCGTCTCGCCGCGCGTGAAAATGGACGACCCGTGCGGGCCGGGCAGCGGGCTCACCTCGCACCAAATCGGGCGTATCTCAGTGGTCTTGCGGCCGTCCAAGCGCTTGCCCTCGTCGAGGATGCAGCGGCGCATCGCCTCTTTCTCCACGTCTTGGTAGTAGCGGTCGATGAGCGGGGCCTTCTCCACCAACTCCTCTTCGCTGAACTGTGTCTTGAACTCATCGCGTATGGCCTCGAATGCGGCCTCGCGGGCATGCTTGTCGCGGTTGCCCTCGGCCGCGATGGCGTAAGCCTTTTGGTAGCAGGCATCGTGCAAGGCCTTGCGCAGGTCCTCGTCGTTCACCTCATGGCAGTAGACGCGCTTTACGGTAGAGCCTACCTCTTCGGCCAGTTCCATCTGTGCCTTGCATTGCGGCTTGATGGCCTCGTGCGCCGCCTTCAAGGCAGCCAGCAGGTCTTGTTCGGATACCTCCGACATCTCGCCCTCCACCATCATGATGTTCTCGTAAGTGGCGCCCACCATCAAGTCCATGTCGGCGTTTTCAAGCTGTTGGAAAGTGGGGTTGATGACGAACTGTCCGTCAATGCGGGCCACGCGCACTTCCGATATGGGGCCACCGAAAGGAATGTCTGAAACCGCAAGAGCGGCCGAAGCGGCCAGTCCCGCCAAGGCATCGGGCATGTCCACGCCGTCGGCCGAGAAAAGGATGATGTTTACGTAAACCTCCGCATGGAAATCGTCGGGGAATAGGGGACGCAAGGCACGGTCCACCAACCGGCACGTCAAAATCTCATAATCAGAAGCGCGTCCCTCACGCTTGGTGAAACCGCCGGGGAAACGTCCGAAGGCCGAATACTTCTCTTTATACTCCACCTGCAGCGGCATGAAATCTGTTCCGGGAACTGCATCTTTGGCGGCACAAACAGTAGCTAAAAGCATGGTGTTTCCCATGCGCAGCATCACAGAACCGTCTGCCTGTTTTGCCAACTTCCCCGTCTCGAGCGTGATGGTCCTTCCATCAGGAAGCTCGATCGTCTTAACAATAGGGTCAATCATAAATAACTTTATTTCTTTTTTTCTTTCAAAATTCGGGCAAAGATACACAATTTCTACATCCAAAGAACTATATTTGCGCATTCTTTTAAGAAAAAACAAATATGAAGAAGATTCTATACGTCGTGTGTGCCGTCCTCGCTTTGAGCGCTTGCCAGCATGGGGAGCGGTTTCAGGTAGAAGGCACGGTGAGCGATGCCGCCGGCAAGACGCTCTATTTGGAAGCATCCGCCTTGGAAGGCATCCTGCCGCTCGATTCGGTCAAGTTGAAAGCTTCGGGCAGCTTCGCGTTCAAGCAGCCTCGTCCCGCCTCTCCCGAGTTCTATCGCCTGCGCTTGGACGAGCATGTCATCAACTTCTCGGTCGACTCCACCGAAACCGTCACCATCCAAGCTTCAAATGACGATTTCGCCACGGGCTATACCGTGAGCGGTTCTCCCCAGAGCGAGAAGATAAAAGAACTTGTCATGAAGCAGATGCGCCTGCAAGCCGACGCAAACTCCTTGGCGGCGCAGGTACAGGCCCGGCGTTTGGGATATGACCAATACCAAGACACCTTGGCGGCGCTCGTGGACAACTACAAGCACGATGTGCTGATGAACTACATCTACGCCGCCCCCAATACCTCGGCCGCCTATTTCGCGCTTTTCCAGAAGCTCAACGACTACCTCATCTTCGACCCCCTGAACAACAAGGACGACATCAAGTGCTTCGCCGCCGTGGCCACCAGCCTGAACAACGCCTA
>JAJPYP010000234.1 GCA_021204885.1 Prevotellaceae bacterium | reverse complement strand
ATGTATTCGTGGGCGAGAAAGTGGTTTGCGAGGCCGAGTTCATGGCACAGATTGTAAAGAACAAATAGTATATAACCGAGGAGGGGGTACAAGCCCCCTTCGTTTTTTTATGTAATAGATATGATCAGTCCATTAGCGTATATCCATCCCGAGGCGAAGATCGGGGTAAACGTCGACATAGCCCCGTTCGTGTTCATCGACAAGAACGTGGTCATAGGCGACGACAACAAGATCATGCCGCATGCTTGCATCCTGTACGGGGCACGCATCGGCAACCGCAACACCATCTTCCCGGGAGCCGTCGTCAGCGCCATTCCCCAAGACTTGAAGTTCAAGGGCGAGGAGACCACCGCCGAGATAGGCGACGACAACATCATCCGCGAGAACGTCACCATCAACCGGGGCACCGCCGCCAAGGGGCGTACCAAGGTGGGCAACCACAACCTCTTGATGGAGGGCGTGCATGTGGCGCACGACGCCACCATAGGCAACGGCTGCATCATAGGCAATTCCACCAAGGTGGCCGGTGAGATAGTCATCGACGACAACTCCAACATCAGCGCCGGCGTGCTCATGCACCAGTTCTGCCACGTAGGCGGTTACGGCATGCTGCAAGGCGGATGCCGTTTCAGCAAGGACGTGCCACCCTACATTATCGCCGGGCGCGAGCCCATCTGCTATGCGGGCATCAACTTGGTGGGATTGCGTCGCCGCAACTTTTCTAACGAGACCATCGAGCGGATACACGACGCTTACCGCATCATCTACCAAAGCGGCCTGAACACCACCGACGCCTTGAAGAAGATAGAGGAGGAGATGGAGATGACCCCCGAGATAACCTACATCGTCACCTTTATACGCAACTCCACGCGGGGCATCATTCCCGGCTCGAAGTGAGCGCAAGTACCGTTTAACCTACAATCACCCATACAACAACAACCATGGTTTACAGATTCACCATCATCTCCGACGAGGTGGACGATTTCGTCAGGGAGATACGCATAAACCCCGAAGCCACATTCTACGACTTCCACGAAGCCATCATCAAGGCCACCGGCTACACCGACGACCAAATGACCTCTTTCTTCATCTGCGACGACAACTGGGAAAAAGAGAAGGAGATTACCTTGGAAGAGATGGACGACAACCCTGAAATAGACAGTTGGGTCATGAAGACCACCCCCATCAACGAATTGGTGGAGGAGGAGAAGCAGAAGCTGCTCTACGTGTTCGACTACATGACCGAGCGCTGTTTCTTCATCGAACTCTCCGAGATCATCACCGGCAAGCAGATGGAGGGGGCCAAGTGCACCAAGAAGCAGGGTAACCCGCCCAAGCAGACCATCGACTTCGAGGAGATGGCCGCGCAGGGTAGTTCCATCGACTTGGACGAGAACTTCTACGGCGACCAAGATTATGATATGGACGAGTTCGACACCGAAGGCTTCAGCGGCTTTGACGATGCCCAAGCAGGCGACCCCTATCTTGACTGACCTTCCTTGTACCGACAACTAAAGGCGGCGGCGTGACCTTGCTCGTACTTATCGGCCCCACCGGCGTGGGCAAGACGGAGCTTTCCCTCCGCTTGGCCGAGCGTTACCACACTTGTATCGTTTCGGCCGACTCCCGCCAGCTCTACGCTGGCCTGCCCATCGGCACGGCCGCTCCCACGGCAGAAGAGATGCGGCGTGTGGAGCACCACTTCGTGGGTACGCTGCCCCTTACCGACCACTACAGCGCCGCCCGCTACGAGGCCGAGGTCCTGGCACTGTTGGAACGCTTGTCTGCCCGGCATCCCCTTGTGCTGCTCACCGGCGGCTCCATGATGTATGTGGATGCCGTGTGCAAGGGCATTGACGATATACCCACCGTGGATGCCTATACCCGCCGCTGGATGATGGCCAAGTACGAGACCGAGGGGTTAGAACGCCTTTGCGCCGAGTTGAAGCTACTCGACCCCGACTATTACCGCGAGGTAGACTTGAAGAATCCCAAACGGGTGGTGCATGCCTTGGAAATCTGCTACATGACGGGCAAGCCCTATACCTCGTTCCGCACCGCTTCCCCCAAGCGCCGTCCCTTCCAAATCATCAAAGTCGGCCTGACGCGCCCCCGCGAGGAGCTCTACGCACGAATCAACCGGCGTGTAGACCTCATGATGGAGCAAGGACTGTTGGAAGAGGCGCGGCGCGTCTATCCTTTCCGCACGCTCAACGCCCTGAACACGGTGGGCTACAAAGAGCTCTTCCGCTATTTCGACGGCGAGTGGACACTCCCCTTCGCCGTGGAGAAGATCAAGCAGAACACCCGCATCTATGCCCGCAAGCAGATGACGTGGTTCAAGCGCGACGATGCCATCCGCTGGTTCCATCCCGACCGTGAAGCGGAGATAACGGCGTATATCGAAGGCGTTCTGGGAAAATATCCCTAACTTTGCACTTGTATAACCACAAACAATACGCACGCATGAAATACGATATATCCACCATGACGGCCGATGCCGTGAGCCTGCTCCAGACGTTGATAGCCATCCCCTCCACCAGCCGCGAGGAGACGGCCGCCGCCGATGCCCTGCAACACTACATCGAGCTGCAAGGGGTTACCGTAGGCCGCAAGGGCAACAACGTGTGGTGCCTTGCCCCCGCCTTCCACAAGGAGAAGCCCACACTGCTGCTCAACTCGCACATCGACACCGTGAAGCCCGTGGACGGATGGCGGCGCGACCCTTTTACCCCCACCTTGGAGGCCGACGGCAAGCTCTACGGACTTGGCAGCAACGATGCCGGCGCCGGCGTAGTGAGTCTCTTGCAAGTCTTCTTCTGCCTAAGCCGCACCGAGCAACCCTATAACCTTATCTACTTGGCCTCTTGCGAAGAAGAGGTGTCGGGTGCAGGCGGCATCGAGAGCGTGCTGCCCCTGCTGCCTCCCGTCGACTTCGCCTTGGTGGGCGAGCCCACCTATATGCAGCCCGCCATAGCCGAGAAGGGGCTGATGGTTCTCGACGTGACCGCCCATGGCAAGTCGGGCCATGCCGCCCGCGACGAGGGCGAGAACGCCATCTACAAGGCGTTGCAAGACATCGCTTGGTTTCGCGACTACCGCTTCGAGAAGGTCTCTCCTCTGTTGGGAGCGGTGCGCATGAACGTTACTATAATCAACGCTGGCACCCAGCACAACGTCGTGCCCGACCGTTGCACCTTCACGGTCGACGTGCGCGGCAACGAGTGCTACAACAACCGGGAACTCTTCGAGGAGATAACGCGGCATGTCTCTTCCCAAGTCAAGGCGCGTTCTTTCCGCTTGGGCTCTTCGCATGTTGATGTGGAGCATCCCGTGGTGCGGCGTGCCATAGCCATGGGGCTGACACCCTTCGGCTCGCCCACGCTTTCCGACCAAGCGCTTATGCCCTTCCCCTCCTTGAAGATGGGACCGGGACGGAGCGCCCGCTCGCACACGGCCGACGAGTTCGTGTACGTCGCAGAGATAGAAGCGGCCATCGGCTGCTACTTGGAACTGCTCGATGGTGTGTCGGTACCGTTTTTTAATGAAAAACTTGTTTAAAATATTTGCTTGTTACAAAGCTTTTGCTTACCTTTGCAACGTCCAAACGTGGGGATAGCGTTCCCATAGATGATAGACAAGGCATCGGAATGTAGCGCAGTTGGTAGCGCACTACGTTCGGGACGTAGGGGTCGGGCGTTCGAGTCGCCTCATTCCGACCGAGGGCGGCAAACGAAGTTCTTCGTTTGCCGCCCTCCTTTTATATCCGTCTCTTCCCCGACAAATAGTTTCTCTCAATAAACTTGCCGCACTTATCGCTCACCAATGCCAACAGTTCGTTCACTTCGTCTTGATATTTGCTGTCCAAGATTATGGACCGTTTCTTCCGGTTGAAGGGATTGACATAACACAATTGATAAATCCTCTCCGAGAGGAACATAGTACGCTTAAGCGATATCCTGTCTCCTTCCGCCTTCAATATGGGTCGGATGTCAAGATCCGTTTTGTTGAAGCGGAACGCCCGCTCTATCATGAACAAGTAGTGGTAGTTCTCAATTA